>JBHLNC010000219.1:0-4168 GCA_048937435.1 Promethearchaeota archaeon
AGATGGTGATTCCACGCTCTTGCTCTTCATCGTCAGTATCGGTTTTTCGGGCTTGACCAGCATAGCTGTCGCTAAGTAGTCCAGCTCGACGCATGAGATAGTCACAGGCAGTACTCTTCCCGTGATCTATGTGAGCAGTGATACTGAATATCCGGCGTAGATGCATGGGGTGTTCTTGAACCATACGTTGGATTTCTTCGGGGCTTTTTACGCGGACCATTGTTGTTCAATCCTTATTGGGAATTGTAATGTGTTCTCAAGGTTTTGTGATGGCAAAAGCCTGTGCCGCAAAGGTTCATGCGCACAGTATTCTCTCGCACTCTGAGATTGCAGAACTTGGTAAGTGCCTAAAAGGGTTGCGGTGACCCTATTTCTCCGTTGAGGAATTTGTCGGGTCAATACCGAATTTTCGTAATGCGGCTTCGCCTTCTTTGGTAAGTTGGTAGGTGATTCCCTCTTCAGCGATGATGCTGACCACCCAACCTTGGTTCATAAGGTGAATTATGAAATCCCTACCAAGTGTTTCTAAGCTTATTGGGCGACTTTCTACTTCAGGTTCATGAATTGACTGTGATGCGAGTAATTCAGCTTCTTCGACTTCGAGTGGGATGACAGTTCCATACCAACTGATGGATTTAATCCGCTTCTGGAAAGATGCAGGCGTCTTCTTCCAAAGAAGAGGTTTCAATCGTTCCTCAGCAACTAAAAGGACGTCCTTATCAACGAAGAATTTGAAATCTTCTTGTCCTTTCAAAATCGGAGAAATATCTAGACGCGACAAATTATTTTGTGTGATATTAAGGGCTTTTAGGTTGCTTGAATGCCACAGGGGAACTAAGTTTAATTTAGTAAGATTATTTTCTGCTAGCCAGAGGACAACTAGCTCTCGACAATGCCATAAAGGGGCTAAATCGATATGATCCAATCGGTTTTTGCTGATATCAAGTTCTGTGATTTCAGAGCAATGATACAAGGCCCGTAAATCAATTGAGTGGATTCGGTTGCTACGAAGATTCAAGCTTCTGAGCTTTTTACAATTCCATAGCGGTGTGAGATCAATTTGATCGAGGTCATTCCCTGAAACATCGATTTCTTGGAGATTGGTACAATAATGCAGAGACGTGAGGTCAATTTTGCTAATCTGATTTTCCGAAAGGTCGAATTCTTGTAAAAGGGTGCAGTGCCATAAGGGTCGTAAGTCTATTGATGCTAGGTCGTTATTCGCCAAATCCAAGCGTTGAAGCTGTGTGCAATGCATCAGGGGAGTGAGATTAAGTGCTTCGAGTTTGTTTTGATGTAATTCCAAAATTTGGAGGTTGACACATTTCTGGACCGGGGAGAGGTCAAGTTGTGTTAATTCGTTTTCACTAAGATGAAGCTCTTGCAGGCTAGTACAGTGTTGAAGTGGTGTGAGCTCGATTTGGGATAGGTGATTATCATAAAGGTTTACGACCTCAAGGTTAGGACACTGTTCAAGGGCGGATAAATCAATAGTTATGATATCGAGCTCAGAAAGATCCAACGTCTTTTGGGATTCGGAAAGATCCATTGTTGTGTCCTGACCAGAACGGTTCTGATATCGAAGTTGGGTCATCGCCATCAAAGGTATTGTTCAGTTGAGGTGCTTCGTAGAGCATCCCAACTTTAAAGAACTATCGGTGAAAGAAAAGGGATAGTATGCCATTCAACCAGGCTATCAAGATTGTAAAGCAAAATGGGTCTAAGGACCAGCAAGCTCGCCTTGCTTTCATATTAGAAGAAAGCCAGGATACAAGTGAAATAGAAAAATATCTCCAAGACCTCCAACTCCCTGAGGGTGGGTTCCCCTATCAAAAAAAACTTAGTAATCCATATTGTCTAAGTCCCACATCAATGATGATGAAAATCATGGCTGAAACAAAACTAACACCAAAACCAGTCTGTCAACAAACAATAGATTTCGTAAAATCAATTCAACATTCCCAAGGATATTGGGATGAAAACCCTGTATTGACTTCATACAATCCACCTTTTTGGGATCAACCTGGTCAACTACTTACCCAACTCTGGCTTACAGGGGCAATAGCAGATACATTGACTCGTCTTGGCGAAGGTTCATCACTAGAAGTAGAGAAAGCAAGTGCGTTCCTGTTGAAGTATCGTCGAGAGGATGGTCGATTTGAAGGTCCATTAATTGTTACATGGTTAGCTATTGCTGTGCTTGCACCAGCGAGAGGTTTTGATGATCCAATTGTTCAATCAGCTCTAGCGTTTCTCAATCAATATACTGACTGGGACGCTACTGATCTTAGCTGGGCGTTAGAATGTCTTTATTGGGCTGGGGCACCAAAGGATGATCCAGTGGTTCAACATCTCATCACAACGCTTATTTCATTTCAAAAACCGGAAGGGTACTGGCTCTCCTCCGATGATCCGAATGATTTTGTATCTACAACTCTTCAGTGTTTAATTGTTCTCAAACAATTCGATCGCATCTAAACACATTGCATATGGTTTGTAAGAAAAAAGGCAAAGTTTTAAGGACTTCTAAGAAGGTCATTAGAGACCACTACAAATCCTGATAGGGGTATTCCCAGATAATGACGGTAAAAACATGGAAGAATGAAGAAGGGGATTTCACTCTCGAAGTTGACTACGATAAATGTACGGGGGCTGCTGTCTGTAAAGATGTGTGTCCCTCTGATGTCTTTGAGATCGTCGATGGTAAGGCTACAGCGCCTAACATCGATGCATGTGTTGAGTGTTGTGCCTGTGTGCAGAATTGTCCAGAAAATGCTATTAACCACTCAAGCTGCTAGCTCTCAACACCCGGGCTAGAAATAATCATGTCTTCAAATGGGGCTTGTTACATGTTTCTGCAGGCTTTAGTTCACAGAACTAACAATGGAATGAATCCTTCTTCTGGCTTTGAAATGTCCTGCAACAAATATTCGTTCCTCTTAATATCGGCAAAATACTATAAAGGAAATTATGCACTGTCTTTATACTCGCAAATACTAGGTTGATTGATTAGGGGGATTCGATGTCACCAAAAGATAAGAAGAAAGAAAAAGAAAAGGCATCGAAAACACCCAAATCAAAAAAGGACAAGAAAGACGATACTCCTGAAGGGCAAGCACGACAAATTCTTCGCGATGCCAGTGAATTAGCTCAAGAACTTGATGAAGAAGATCAGCAGTTGGCTAAAGCCGATATTTGTTCCGCTCATGCGTCAATGGAATTATGTGATGAGGCATTGGCTTTGGCAAAAGGCGTGAGTCCTGGTAACCCCCGATGGCGAGCGCTCACAATCGTCGGAAAATCCTTAGGACGCTGTCAAACACACAAGGATGCTATCGATCTAGCGTTGAGCTTGAAAGATGAAGAAGATCGTGACTATGTTCTTGATGGGATCGCTAGATCACTTGCCGACCTAGAAAAGGTTGATGAAGCATTAGAAGTCGTTGAGAAAATTGAAAGTAAAACGCGCCGCTTACAATCACAAGCAGCTGTTGCTGAAACCCTTGCAGTCAAAGGACAAATTACAGCGGCAGTTAAGGCAGCGGAGAAACTGGGAGATAAGGAAAAAGCTGGTCGAGTACTAAGTAGTGCCATCGTCACTTTAGCAAAAAGCAATCGAATTTCTGATTGTCTAAACCTGCTTGATAATATTGAAGATGAAGGTTGGGTACCAGAGGCGTTGGGCGAAGTGTGTGCTTCACTAGTTCGAATGCGAGAACTTCCCAAAGCTCTCGAACTTTTTGGTACAGTAGATAACGAGGACCATCAAACCGTTATCCTAGCACCTCTTGTTGGTGCTCTGGTTGAAGAACGCAAAGAATCAATGGCATTGGCTTTAATCGGAAACATCAATAACCGATATGCTCGGGCAATATTAATCTCTAAAGTTGTTGGTGAACTGGTTGAAGCTCAGGAAATCAAAAAAGCGATAGGAGTCACAGAACGAATGGATGACGATGTCCCTCCGGATGCTCTGATCGAGGTGGCGCGCGGCTTAGCAGAGTTAGGCGAGATTAAGCAAGCTCTCCGAATTGCGATGCGTTTAGAAGTCAAAGGGTCACGGATTGCTGCTCTAACTGAAATTGCTCATGTTCTCACCAAGGCTGAACGGTATCAGGACGCACTTGATGTAACACAAGAATTAGAACGGAAGAAAGCCAGGAGTGTT
>JBHLNC010000220.1:0-4164 GCA_048937435.1 Promethearchaeota archaeon
CATTCTCATCTCCACCACCGCTTTTTGCTGCAAGTGCTTTATGTGTTCTTCGCTTCTGCGTGAGGTTTGGGGTTAAAATTTAATCTTCTCTCTCTGCTATTTTATGACGTTACCTACTATGCTGTTCTGTACTCTCCTCTTCTCTTATCTTATATGTCACTGCTCTCCGCTCTGCTCTCATTGCTCTCCACTCTCTTAAACAAAGGACTTGAAATGAGAACAAAAATGCGCGCATACACTCTAGTTAAGATTGTTTTATGAAATCAATCATTATTTTTGCACATTCAGGACCTTTGTCTTCCTGCACAAAGTGTCCGGCATCTTTAATTATTTTGTGAGGTTGTCCTTTGGCTCCCGGGACTATTTCCTGAAACAGTTTGTCTCCGCCTTTTGTAATAGGATCACCATCTGAAAAAGCCGTTAGAAAGGGTTTTTTCCAGCTTCTAAATCGTTCTATTGCTTTCTTGTTCGCTTCATGCTCAGGATCATCTGTGGATATGGGGACAAGGCTGGGAAGAGCTCTGGCTCCTGCTTTGTATTTTTCCTCGGGGAATGGTGCTTCATAACCCGCAATTATGGCATCGGATAATTCGGAGACCGTTCCAGCCTGAATGAATACGCCTACAGGCCATGGGTCGACTGTTCTGGAGACTTCTTGCCAGTTCATAAATGCTCTAGTCACCCGCTCGGCACCAGTTGGAAGGCCTCCATTTGAGAGTACAATTCTGTTGAATCTTTCCGAGTTCTCTGCCGCTACTCTTAAACCGATTAAGCTTCCCCAGTCCTGACAGAACATAGAAATCCCTCTTAAATCAAGCTTTTCAACAAATTGAGTTATCCACTTCACGTGTCTTCGATAGGTGTGATCTCCGATTCCGGCAGGTTTATCTGATTTCCCAAATCCTATGAGATCCGGAGCTATTGCCCTAAATCCTTCTTTCACGAATATTGGAATCATATGCCTATACAAAAAAGACCACGATGGTACTCCATGCATTAGAAGTACGGAGTCTGAATTTTTGGCTCCTTCATCCAAATAATGAAGGCGGATGTCAAGATCTTTTTCTGCTACCTGAATATAGTTAGGTTCAAACCGATAATCTGGGAGGGTCTTAAATCTTTCATCTGGGGTCCTAAATAGCTTCACTTTTCTGCACTTCTCCTCTTGTATCTATCCGTCTATTTGCCCTTTATGCGTGTGTGTTTTTGTGTTTTTGCCGGTGTTTTGGTGTGTAGAGAGAGTGTGTGCGTGTGTGTGAGAGAGAGAATTAAATTTTTTTAACCCCAAACCCAAACGATTACACTCGTATACTTGCTTGCCTACACTCACTCAGCGCCTACACAATAATGTTAATGTTGTTGAAAGGAGTGTGTAGATGAGATCAATATGACAGAGCGGTTCGTTCGTGTCGGTACAAGAGCGGTTATTTTCAATGAGGATAATGAACTCCTTGTGGAGCACAGTTTGAGACATGAAGAAGACTATTATTATCTTCCAGGAGGAGGTGTTTGGTTTCACGAGAAAATAGATGATTGCCTTGTTCGTGAGGTTAAGGAAGAGACAGGATTAGATGTAAAAGCTGGTCGTCTTCTCTGGGTACGAGATTTTGTAGAAGGCTTTCCTGACCTGCATGGTATCGAAATATTTTTCTTAGCCACAATTACTGGAGGTAAATTTAGACCTGTTCATGATACTGGACTGGCCGAATTTTCGTTTATGAAGGTAGAAGAGCTTGAACATATCCGTTTCTATCCAACATCGTTCATTGCGAAACTGAAGAAACTCAGAGATAACAGAGACTGGTCGGAAACAAACGTGTACATGAGATCAGCACCCTAGATGTATGAAGTCAGATTTCAGTCCCAAACCCAACCCCACTCTCTCTCCTACTCTCTAACTAACTCTCTCTCTACAAAAAACACACAAAAAACAAGAACAAAAAACACACACGCCCGCGCACATTGAGAAATGAGAATGAAACAAAGAAGGCTAATGCTCAGAAGTGTATTCCTAGGAAGTATAGGAGAAAGAAAAAAAATTCTACAGTTATTCTCTCTTAGCTCTAATTATGGCATTTTGAGAAACCATGTCTTGCTTTTCTTCTATTTCGTCGAGCCTTTTGGTTATCACATTAAAATTATTATCAACAATTCCTTCAAGTCTACTTACCCTATCAAGCAAATCTTCTTCTGTTACTTTTTGTCTGCTAGAAGCTATTGAAAATGCTTTGTTATCTCGTCCCATGAATAGCCCTACACCGCCAATAATGTACATCAAGCTACCGAGAACCAAATATGGAGCAACTGTAGCCAAGGCAGTTGCAGTTGCTATTTGCGACATGTAAGGAATTTGACGAAGCATAGCTATCATACTAAAAAAAGCGTAAAGTGCATAGATGAAAATAACAGAACCGCATCCAAGAAAAATATAACCGCCAGCTTTCCAATTATTCAATTAATGTTGCCTTAGAAGTAAAATTTAGGACGATTTTAGAAATTATAGTTTATGAATTCGAAAACAATATCACCCATTTTTTCGTATGCAGATTGCATAGTTTTTTTGGTTTACAGTATTTTGTATTTGGTTTTTTGGGTTTGGGATAAAACTTTACCGCACACACACAAAATGACGATGTGGTTGGGAGAGGTAGATTTTAGTCCCAGCGATAATAGTTATCTTCAGGTGAATTTCTTGTCAAAAGTCAAGAAATCCTTCAGGGAAGATTGGACATCACTCCCTTTCGTTTTAATCACAGGTATTGGTTTTATTGTAGCAGTCATAGATTTCATTTTTCTCCAAAATCTGAAGTTTCAGTATTTTGGTCTCATTGGTTTAGCTTTAGCAATAATTGGAGGGTATTTGCGGATTAAGGCACGATTGCAGCTTAGAAAGAAAGCTGAATTTGATAATCTTTATTCAACTTCACGACTTCAAATTGTTGAAGGTCAACAGTTGGTGAAAGATGGACTCTATAAACACGTTCGTCATCCATTATACTTAGGTGAAATACTAAGAAACTTTGGTATTGTATCGATTTTTTCGAGTGGATATGGAATTTTATTAGTTATGATTGGAACAGTCTTTCTACTACTCAGAATAAAGCCTGAAGAAGAAATGCTTGTCGAAGCATTCGGCTCAGATTACGAAGATTATAAAAGAAAAACAAAGAGGCTAATCCCCTACATCTATTGATGTGTCTTGGGTTTGGGGTTAAAATTTAATCTTCTCTCTCTTCTATTCTGTTGTTTGATTGTTTTTTCTCGTCTTGTCCTCTCTTGTCTAAACTCTCTACGCTCCGCTCTACTCTACTCTCTACTCTGACAAAACCAAATACCATAAACGAAAAAACTCACACACAATATTCAAGAAGCTTGAGAAACTGCGCATGCGTACTTTTTTAAAGGTTCAACAAGGATTATACCAAGCGGAGGAGAATGCAGGTTGCTGGATAAAACAAGAAGATATATGATATACATGCTTGTGACCATTGGTTTTGCGATTTTGGGAAACTTTACGAATTTGATGTTGCCCTCTTATTTTTGGGGACTAACTTATGCTACTTTGGGTTTGATCTTAAGCGTGATTATGGAAATGTATATAGAACTCGCGATAAGAGAAGAGCCTCCACTACAAGTCATTCTCGCAGAAGACAAAATGAGGGACACCGTCAAGAAAATGAAGGAAGACCCAAGTTGCAGGTCAATCCAAACTCTCTGGTGCACGAGATACGGTGGCGAACCAGAATACTATGCTGAAGAAAGCGCTCTTATTCAGAAAAACCCAAGATTGCGCGTTCAACGTCTCATAAATCCCAACAGGGTGGAAAAGGCTACCTACGAGGAACACATGAAATCTCACAAAATACTTCTAAACCAAGGAAAATATGAAGCTAAGAAAACCGACATAGAAGAATTTGAATGTATAATGTGTGAGTATGAAAGCCCGTCAGGCATGGAAACAAAAGGGGCACTTCTCTTCAACGATTTAGCAGGCAACAGACCTGGAGTGATGATATATCTGGACCCAACAAAACATGAAAGGGTTCGCTACGCATTGAGGGCAATTGAATCTTGGTATAAACGTGAGTGGGCACGCGCACAAAGCATACAATTCGACAGCAAAGAAACTTAACCGCTTTTGAGCAAACCAGAGAGAGGAATTAC
>JBHLNC010000221.1:0-4141 GCA_048937435.1 Promethearchaeota archaeon
CAAGGATTACATGCAGTATCAGATCATGCAGTGCTAAACGCTAATTACATCATGAAAAAAATTCAAGGCATCAAGGGATTTAGTGTGCCTTATGCTCCAGGAGTATGGCGTAAACACGAGGTCGTAATCAGTGCAAAGCAATTAGAGCAGGATACTGGGGTGAATGCAAGAGATGTTGCCAAAGCATTGTTGGATCGCGGATTGCATGCTCCAACTTTCTATTTTCCTGCGATTGTAGAAGAAGCCCTCATGATTGAGCCTACAGAAACATTTGGAAAAGCTGAATTAGATCGATTTATCGATGCCCTTCGAGAAATTGCTGAACAGGCATATACTAATGTTGATATTGTTTGCAAGACACCTCAAAACACAGCTATTGACCGTCTTGATGAAGTTAAGGCGGCTCATCCAAGAACGATGGCATTATCTTGGCGTATGTTTCAGCAGAGTCAGAAATACCTTCATTTCTGTCGCGAAATTGAGTCGACTTAATTGGATTGGAGGTACTTAGGTCTATCCACGTTTCTTTCGACCAGTACGCTTGGGTGCAATGAGACCGACTTTTTGACCAGGTGGAGCCGTTCGTTTAACAGATGTCGGACCACCAGGGTGTTGATGAGCACCTCCACCGTGAGGGTGAGATACTGCATTCATTGCTACACCTCGAACCTTGGGATATGTGTGACCTTTAGCGTATCGGAGTTTGTGTTTGTTACCTGCCTTTAGGAAGGGTTTCTCGGGTCGACCACCACCCGATACTACGCCGATGGTAGCTCGTGCTGTTGAACTAAAGGTTCGCATTTTTCCTGAAGGTAATCGAATGGTGGTTTTCCCGCGGGTGTGAGTGATGATGGTGGCATAGGTGCCGCTTGAGCGTACAAATTTGCCTCCATCTCCAGGCTGACTTTCAATATTAAAAACGGGAGTGCCTTCTGGAATTTTACCTAGTGGCAGGATGTATCCCGCACGAATACCTGCTTTGGGGCCAATTCGTAGTTGTTGACCTACAGCGGATCCTTCGGGGACTAGGGCTAGATAAGTTTCGCCACTTTCGAGTCGAAGTTTTGCGACAGGCGAACCACGACCCGGATCATGCATTAAATCCTCAATATCCGCGGTTAGATAACCGCGTTTATTCATGAGCGCAAGGGGAGGATATTTTACTGCTCCTCGACGTCGATGTGTTTTTGCTCGGAAGGTTGGTGAGCCCCGGCCGCGCCGTTGGACCAAGATTCGTTTACCCATAGTTTCATCCTCCATTTAGAATAATCCTAATTTCACTGCAAGGTCAGCCGCATTGTCTTCAGGTGAAAGCTTGACAAATGCTTTCTTTTTTCCGTCAGGGGTAATCAGAGTATTGACCTTAATGACCTTGACTTCATACAGCGTTTCAATTGCTTCACGGATTTGCCCCTTGGTTGCCTTCCGATGAACGATAAAGGTCAATCTGTTTTCTTTTTCGACAATTTCTGATGCACGTTCTGTGATCATCATTCGAATAATAACATCGTAAGGATCCACTATTGACCACTCCCATAAAGCCCTGTAGCTAGTGCCTCAATGGCTGATTTTGTCCAGAGCGTAAGGCGTCCGGGTTGAGTTCCAGGAGCAAGTGCTTCGGCATTTAGTTTCGAGACATATAGGACTTTTACTCCGGGAAGGTTCCGAGCAGCTTGGCGGATGCCTTTATCTTCAGTTATGACGATAAGCGGACCAACGGGTTTTCGGTATTTTCGTCCGCGCCGTCGTGCATTACCGCCTCGAACCTTTCTTCCATTTTTAGCACGAACAACATCAGACCAAATTCCAAGGTTTTCAAAGACTTCCTTGACTTCTTCAGTTGATTGAAGATCTTGGATCTTATCCACAACGATCAGTGGAAGTTCTTCAGCTTCAAATAAATGGCCACGTGCTTTGACGACATCGGTTTGGGCTGTGGCTGCAATTGCAGAACGAATTGCTAAACGGCGTTCTTTCTTGTTGATGCGTTCTAGAGCATTTTTAGAAGCTTCGGGAGGATGAGTACGACGTCCACCAACGGTGAAAGGAGCAAAGGCACCACCTGAAGCCGAACGATATCCGGCACCTTTCCGTCGTGGAACTCGAGCACGACCATGTCCCACGCCCCACGATTCAGCCGTGGTTCGTTTTCCAGCAAGTGGATCCACGCCATGTGGTTGATAGCCGGCGGACTGTTGCGCAAGTACTGCTCTTTTAATTACGTCCTTCCGAAGTGGGGTGTTAAAGACTGGAGGAAGGGTCGCTGTTCCCTTTTTCTTACCATCTAAAGTTAGAACCTTAATTGAATCCACTTTTAACCCTCCTTCACTATTTCTTCGCTGACATGCTGATATAGACTATCTCCGGTGGCTTATCGGGAATCGGCTTCGGGCGATTGGGTACCCGTAGTCTGACTAATCTTCGTGAAGGTCCGGGAATAGAACCATCAATGAGAAGGAAATCGGATTGTAGTACCCCATAATGTGGAAATCCGCCTGCAGGTGTGATATCGTCAGTTTTTTCGCCGATTTTTAGGAGGCGTTTGTTATATTCCGTACGTTGATGGACGCCCATTTGTCCTGGGCGAGGAACTGTGTACATGATACGGTTTGGATGCCATGGACCCAGTGTACCTACTGCGCGGACTCGTTTCCGAGTTTTATGCGAGAGTTTCTTGACACCAAATCGTTTAATCACACCTTGAAAGCCCTTCCCTTTGGTTACTCCAATGACATCTAAAAATTGACCTGGCTGGAAAACGTCTCGAACGCGAATTTCTTGTCCAAGGAGGTTCTTTGCGAGTTCGAGTTGATCTTTGATTTCCCCACCATAAACACCAAATTCAAGAACATCCGGTTTCTTTTGTCCGATACCGGCTTGGCGGGGTTGTGTTAAAAGCTGTACTCGTAACTCAACCAGGTCATCAAGAGATTTGGTGAATTTCTTCAAGGAAGCCGCGGCATCATAGTCTTTTGGCCAGGGCAATGTTCGACGGATATCCTTAGGAAGATTTTCCATCCAAGTTTCGCCAATTACTTGCAAGTCCCCGCCATTGCGACCATATCCTCGTAAAGAAGCTACAAGCATTGGTGGTGTATCAATAATTGTTACAGCGCGACTTATCTCACGACCATACCAGGGACTATTCGGTCTGTCGTCGACTAGAATCACATGCGTCATACCAACTTTATACCCTGCATAGCCCAGAATCTGAGGTTCTGTGACATGTGTAGGCCAATGACGAACACGTCCACTAAGACGACGCACACGTTTTCGGGGCCGATAGGAAAGGCTACCATGTCTGGGGGCATGTTGTTTTCGATGACCCATGGATTCCACTACCAAGGGATTAACTATGCCGAGAAAGCATTACTATCTACCAAATAATGTGTTGCTTTTACGGCTTACCGGCTCGGAAGCAAGCGCCGTGATTTAAGTGTTTTGTGTGAACTACGCCTGCCTTCAAGCAGGTGTTTCCATCGAGTCCACTACCCAGGTAGCTTGGGGTAGGGCTGTGTGTCGATGTAAGCCATGCAAGAAATCTTGTAATGGTTCCCCGTTCACAGGGGGTTGCTGCGATAGAAACCGCACCATGATGTTGACTGCTGCGTTCTGGTCTCGATCAAAAGGGGTTCCACAATCGCACTGAATAATGCGCTCTGATAACCGTCGGTCCCGAACCTTGCCACAAACACAACACCTCTTGGTTGTGTGCGCCTCATCAATCCTTATTACTCTTTTACCCACTTTCTTTGTTATACGGATTTTTCGTGTCAGCAGCATCCGTGACATGCTAAGGCTAAGAACCTGTACATGTTTTTCAGTCTGTGGGAGGGATGCTGATAACTATCTGGGCGATTCATTCCTGCCTTGACAATTGGGGAGTTATTGGAAAATAAGGTAAATTGGAGGTATTTCGCTAGCCAACTTTCGACCACACCGCTATTCCTTTAAACTAAAAGTACCATCCTACACGAAGGACTGAAAAAATGGCGTAGCATTTTCAGGAGCCGGGTTAGCCAAGTGGTTACGGCGCGGGCCTTGAGAAATGGTATGTGAATGCTGTTTCAAGGGAGCCTGTGGCTTCCGAGCCGCAAGGGTTCGAATCCCTTACCCGGCGCCAATTTCCCTATGACAGGAC
>JBHLNC010000222.1:0-4139 GCA_048937435.1 Promethearchaeota archaeon
GCCAGAAGTAGAGGACATCGTGGTCGATGGCGATGCGGAGTTCTTCGTGGGTTTTGGCGAGGTTGAGGCGTTGGGTGAGGATATGTTCGAGATGGGTGCGGTGTTCGGTGATGGTGTGGGCGATGGTGCGGAGTTGTTGGGGGCCGCGTTTGTGGTAGGGTTTGAGTTCGGCGATGATGAGGTGTTGGTCTTTGTTGTGGTGGTAGAGGGTTTCGATGCTTGTGGCGAGGGTTTCGGGAGTCTGTGTTTGGGGGTGGTTGAGGAGGGGGTGGAAGGTGGTGTAGACGATGGAGGGGTCAATGATGTGCGGTTTGGCTTCGTGGGGGAGGTGGTGTTCCCAGTGTTGGCGGGCGGTTTCGTGGATGCGGAGGGTGCATTCGAGGTGGGGTTCTTTGATGGCTTGGTGCCAGTCGCGGAGGCGTCCGGCGGGGATACCGGTGATGTCTTCGAGTTCTTTGTAGGGTTTGTCTGTATGGTGTCCATCATCGCGAGCGGCTTGGAGGGTGCGGTGCCAAATGGCATGATGGTAGGCATGTTTGAATGCAATACGTGTGGTGAGGCAGGGGTGACGTTGGAGATCGCGTTCCAAGGTGTGCCAAGCTGTTGGACCGTAAGCGTTGAGAAGATGTTGGGCTTCGGGGGTGTGGGCATGGCTGGGAAGAAATGGCGTATTGAGACGAGAAACAGGTTGAGGTTGGTATTGTGTGTCAGTCATCCGAAGGTGACCTCTCAGTGGTGTATTTAAGATACCACATTCGTATGAGAGAGGGCGTGTATATCGGGTTAGGCGCGTAATTTGATTATTTTAAATGCGTTATGGTTGCTTTTTTCCAGAATAAGAGATGTATGAACATCATTTAATCGAAAACAGTAAGTAGCTAATTATAAAGATAAACCTGAGGTGCTTGTAATGATTGAGATTAAGCCGGAGAATATTGAAGAAGGCGTGATTAATCTGATTCGTGAAGGAGAACTCGAAAGTCATGTCGTAATTTCGTCGTATCAGCCGTCTGTATTAAGAAGAATTCATGAACTGAATCCAAATATTCAAACCGCTTTAATTTTCAAAACTCCTTTAGCAAATTTCGTTCAATTGACCAGGGACCTAGGGTGTTCGATTATTGCGCCTCGGTTTCATTTGGTTTCTAAAGAATTGGTAGAAATGAGTCGGCAGGCGGGATTGGTGGTTTATCCGTGGGCTGTCAATGCAGAAGAGGATTTGCAGCGGATGATGGATTTGGGGGTGGAGGTTGTTATTACGGATGAAGTACCAAGAATGCAACAATTCCTGAACGCCTTGCCTAATCGATAAATTGTATTTTTCCTCTGTTTCTTCAAACAACCAGGCGTGATAAACATAGGGCGCAGTGATATTTCCAAAGAGGAGAACAGGTTTAAGGGAACAGTGTCTTGTTGAAAGCTACAACTGGGATGATCTACAATGTCAACCAAATCGAAGCGACCAAAATCCTTGCGAACTTGGCTTATACTCACTTTCGCAATTGTCGGTATTATCGTGATGATTATAGGCGCTCTCTTTAGCGTCTTGATTTTGTTCTTTGGCGTGATAATTCTTAGTCTAGGCTTTTTCCTGTGGCTTCAGGGGATTATTGGGCAATCGAAGCAGGCAACGCCAGGACGGTTGAGATTAGATTTGCTAACGGAGCACATCAATCCGTACGATGCGTTAGATGAGATGGTTGACTATGATGAAGCCGATATTGGTCGACTCGAGCTAACCAATGAACAAATCCGTGAAGCTGCCCAGGTATTGCAAAGTGCTCGATCGAAGGACGAGCGAACCGCAACGTTACGACTATTAATGGCTGGTGCCAAAAGCGTTCCATACCTCAGAGCGGACCTGCATAGTACGAATCAACAAGTTGTAGTTACCAGTCTTTTGACACTACGATTTTTCGATAAAGATGCGGCTTCAGCTGTGAAACCAGTGACTGGGCTGTTAGAAAGTGACAACGTGGAGATAAGAGGTCATTCAGCGCTTCTTCTAGCAAAAATCGGTTCTGCTGCAAAAGAAGCGGTTCCAAAGCTACTTTCGCTTCTCCAAGATACCGATTTTACCGTTGCCCGTGACGCTGCAATTGCTTTGGGGATGATTGGAGTCAAATCAGATGAGGTGGTTAAGGCTTTGAAATCAGCCCTCGATGCAGAAGAACTACAACTCCGCCTGTTCAGTCAAATTGGATTAGCACGCTTAGGTGAGTATGATGAAGCGAGCATTGCATTCTTAACTAATAGTGTTAATGATCGGGATCCCATGAACGGGATTTTTGCTGCTCAAGCATTAGGCCAAATTGGAACACAGGCAAAAACTAGTGAGCAGACTATTCTTCGATTATTGTCCCACCGCCATCCAGCATTACGATTAGTTGCAGCACAGACCTTGCATAGTTTCCAATCAGCTCCTAGCCCAATCGCAAAGGCATTAGTACGCAATCTACCTCTTCGAAAAGCGGAGCCGTTCATTCGACGAGATAGTTTCAACCTTCTAAAACAAATCATCGAAGAAGTCCCAGAAGTCATTCCTCAACTTACCAAACAAGTTTCGAATCGTGACCCAGTAACCCGTGTCATGGCTGCACGTCTTCTTGCTAAATTCGGCCCAGAGGCAATTGATGCCGCTCCCGCACTTCTCAAAATGATGGAAGATCAATTAATGACCTGTCGATATCATGCCCGCCAAGCGTTAGAGAAAATTTCACCTAGTTACGAAGATGAATAGAGTAAGATTTGATGGAAGGAGAGATTACTAGAGCGATATGCAGTTCACAGTACATGAACTGCATACCAGTTCCAGTAGACTGTTTGAATTGGAGAATTTGGTTGTTTAACAACCGTCCCATCCAAATTCAGGCTGTATCTCTGTTGTAAATCCTTCAACTTTAGGCTTGAGGTAGGTTCCCCATTTGTCAACCGCCAGTTGAAGTTCTTTCATGTCCTTGGGGATTTTTTCGAAATCGCCGCCTTGCATATAGAGGTCAACGGCTTGGCGCATGGCTTTGGCTCCATCAATAGAGCCGTTGGGATGGGCATGAACACCACCGCCTGCTCCGAGTATAATATCTGTTCCCAGTTCATGTAAGTTCACTGGGATCATACCAGGATACACCCCGCCTCCAATAATTGGCCAGTTCGCTTTGATATGGTAGAAAGAGGCGCGGGAGTTCAAGCCAGAGGTGATCTCGTCGAAGTAGGGCTGGAAGAGCTTACCATGGCTTGTGGGAAGAATGTACATATCGCCTCCACAGAGACGTACAAATTTGGCGATAGTTGGATAATTGAAACCATGCATTCCACGGTACCACATGCCCGCCCCTGCTGGGTGGGCGAGGACAGGAACCTTCACTGAGGGATCTTCGGCAACATCTCGAAGAATTGTAAATCCTGTTGCGAGGAAGTTGATGTGTAGTGCATTTGCACCCATTTCGACCATTTTTTCAGCATTTTCTAATGTTCGGTGTCCGTCATCTGAGATGTTGATGGTGTAAAGCGTTTTTTCACCTGTTTCGGATTCAGCCTTATCGATTGCCTCCATGACAGCAGTGATGCGGTCCTCAAGAAGGCAGTTACAGGGAGATTCCATTAGTTCATCATCTTTGATGATGTCAATTCCTCCTGCAGCACTTTCATAGCATTGTTCAGCGAAAACGGAGGTTTCAAGACCTACGCAGGGTTTAATCATTGTAAGTGTTAGAGGTCGTTCTTTCGCTTTGAGGAGCTTGCGTACGCCTTCAACACCAAATTTCGGTCCCTTAAATGGTGCAACAAATGATTTGGGAAATTGCACATCTAAGATGCGCACTGCAGTATTCTTTACATAAAAGATATTACCAGCAATGGCAGCCATAAGATGTGCAACGGAGGGAAGAAAATTGGCCATTGGAAAACCAATCTGGGCGATGATATTAGTATAATCAGGACCAGGTGTTCGGTAGAAGCCCAAGGTTTTTCCTAGAAATTGGCGTCGGACTTCATCAGTTTCACGAGGTACACGAATCCATGTGCCTGTGGTTTGTTCGATTGACAGACCTTCAACTATGTGGAGCAAATCCGGTTCTTGTGTCCGGATATGGAACGTGGTGATTACATAGTCTTCGGGATCAATACTTTCTCGAGTGGCT
>JBHLNC010000223.1:0-4129 GCA_048937435.1 Promethearchaeota archaeon
GCGTTCAGTGCAAAGATGGGTGTCCCACTAGCTGCTTCATCCAGGAAAACCTCAGCATAGGTTGGTAACGTTGAATCATCGTACCAGTCCCTAATATGAAGGGTTAGATAACTAAGTTGACACTCAACGGTTAAATCCCAACCGCGTTGAATGTTATGATCAAGAACGATCGACGTAGAATTGACCAGGAAGGTTACCGAGCCTCCATAGGTAGAAAGCAGGGTGTAATTTGAGATGATGGAGTATGTGTCATCATCTAACTTGGAAAAAACAATGGTTGAGGCTACTGTGGTTCCTGTTCGAACTAGATCTGAAGTACTATTGTAAACGTAGATGATCACGTTCGAAATGTTTGAACTTGCTACATCCTGCGTGGTAATTGTTAGGATGTTATGGCGGTAGAATTCTTGCTCACCCACGGTTAAGCTGACAGGGTTATTCACCTTCGTGGTTTGGGATCGAACTTCGTCGTAATTTGTTCCATACGCAGAGGTATAGACTGTGTAATCATAACTGAAGGTTTCACCTGTAGGCATAATGAAGAAGTCACCTTGATGACCTTCACGGAGAATTTGCTGTAGCATCGTATTGTCACCCATACCAGTAACGGCGAGGGATAGAACCTCCCAGCCCACAGGATTCACTTTGGCAATTAAACCAAGTGTAGGATGCTGGGTACCATCATAGCCAAGTTCACCGGCATCATCATACCAGACAAACCAGGGTTCAATGGGAAAGTCTCGCCGGCGTCCATCAACGGATTCATTGTAGAGTCCGTATTTGGATCCATTCCAGGCTTTCCGATTTTGGACAGCATCAACTGTTCCTGGAGTTCCTGAACCGCAAGTGAAGGTCATGATGTGAGGCCAGTCACCATAGTTCTTGACATGGCACTGGGCACCTAACCACTGAGGATTCGCGGTTATGTCAAGAATGACATTGACAAGCGCTGTATCACCATGCCAATAGAAAGTGTAAGTAATTGTGTAGTTTAGAAAACCTGCAGCCCCATTACTCCCGCGATTAACAGTATCAGAGGTCTGATTACACCAAGGCGATGCAGAATTACAATAGCCACCATCGCTTGTAACAATTTTAATTCGTGTGAACAGGGGGCCATCATCAAGGATCCAAACCCCTGCACCTGAAATCCACGCTTCGGCGGGGTTATCGGGCGCGACATTGGCTCGAGTAGCAGAACTGGAGCCCATGCCCGTATCAACTCCTAAGGGGTCAAGGGCAAATTCGCCTAAGAGCATATATTGTAGGTTTGTTCCTGATCCTGTGCCATTATTGGTATCGAGTGCATCAATATCGCCATATCGAACGGCAATTAGACCACATGCAGGTCCACCCCAATCAGAACCTCCGCGTAGCATATCAGTGAGAAGGATAGAGGCATGTTCATATTGTGTGGCAGAGGAACGAATGTAAACCATGTCAACATTTGTATAATTTGTGCTTGTGACATCAGAATACACCCATGGCATGGTTGAATCATCAGTAATAGGCCCGTTTGCTGGAATCGCTGTGATCCGGTCAGTGTAGCTTGGAGCAACGGAATAATCATCGTCGTAGTAAATGTAGAAGACTTCCTGGTAGTTCTGTGTGATATTCACAAGAAAACAAATGGTGCACGAATCATAGAAAGTGGTTGGTCCTGTGGTGTGGGTGACAGCATTCCATATTTGAGAAGGAACCTCGTGCCAGCTGGCAAGATCCCAGTAGGCTACAGCAATAATTCCTTGACGGGCGACATCACCTGTGAAGGTGAGAGAAACGTGAACCGGCTCCATGTCTCGGGTTGCGATATCCGGTTCAATTATGGTGATTTTTCGTCGGTAATCATAATTGGTATCCCACCATTCGGTTAGGGTTTCACGACCTGTTCCGAGGGGATGATCCGGTGGTGGTGGGGATTCTTCTTCGGAGGGAATGACAATAAGGTCATTTGGAGGGAGGGAAGGAGTGAATGGTGAAAATGGCGTCTCTGAGGTGTCACTTACAAAAGAACCTGCGCCTATATTTGGAATCATTGGAACAGTAAAGTCGAGTAAAAAGCAAATTAGAAAGAGTCCTAAAACTAGATGACGTTTTCGCATCCCAAATCACTCCTTAATGTAAGGATGACATATGTCGGCTAAAACTAGCCAGACATGGTGCTTTAACGGTTTTGTCTGATTTAGGAGAAATTGACGTATCCTGTGGTTTCTGCGAAGGAACGGAAAGGGCTATTTGGTTCAGATTCGAGGCTGAAAATCCTAGTTATCCAAGACTTTAGGTTCTCGTTTCTCCAAGAAGGCTTTGATACATTCTTTGGCATTTTCTGAATCAAATGCTTCTCCGAAAAAACGGGCTTCAAGTTTAAGACCTTCTTCCAGTGGGAGGTACATCGCCTGTTTCATCGCCTTTTTGGCTTTCTGGATTGCGACCAGCCCACGACTGGCAATACGTTTTGCTAGATCCATTGCTGTGGGGAGGAGTTCTTCCGGGGGAACGACCTTGTATACGAATCCCATCATCTCAGAAGCGGGAACGATATCACCGGTAAGAATGAGTTCGCGGGCACGCTGAGGTTCCATCCATCGTTGAAGGCGTTGGGTTCCACCCCAACCGGGAATGATACCGAGTTTGATTTCTGTTTGTCCGAAGCGGGCGTTTTCGGATGCGATAATGAAATCGCAGGCTTGGGCGATTTCCATTCCACCACCCAGTGCGTACCCATTCACTGCTACGATTATGACCTTGCTGTGTTGTTCTAAGAAGAGTGTGAACTTTTGACCTTGCAGAGCGAGTTTTTCAGCAGCCTTTCCGTCAAGTTTAGTAAATTGATTGATATCTGCACCACCAACAAAGAATCTGTCACCTGCACCAGTGAGAATAATCACTTTTGTGTTATCTTGATCCAGTTTGGCGAACAGTTTCTGTAAGGCGTTAAAGACTTCAGGATTGAGTGCATTTGCAGGCGGATTGTTTATCGTAATAATAGCAATCTGGTTTTCCTTTTTCAATTCGACTCTGGACATCTTCTATTCTGCTCCAAAGGGATGTAAGTTGAACAGTTCTTAGCGATACGAAGTTCCTTTAACCCTTTTCCTTTCCAGTGGTTATGAATAACCCTGACCTTTATAGAGGAAAGAGGGGGCAGGGAAGAAGGTGAGGATGGTCTTTGTGCGATTTGGAATAACGGCTCTAGATTGGTCAACGGTTATGTCCCAGCTATTTTCTAAGGGGACATTGGATTTTAGCCAGTTTGACTTCGCGGAAATCATGCGTATAACTCATAACCAAGGATTTTCCTTAATGGAACTTACCGTAGATATTGGTTATGTGCTTCCTGGAGCATTATCTGAAAATCAGATAGAAAGTTTACTTTCAGTGAAAGAAGAATTAGATCTCGCGTATACTGCCCATCTACCACTTTGGTCAATTGAACCATCTAGTCCGAATGCATTCATCCGTGAAGCCTCTGTTGACTGCTTAGTCGAAGCGATTCAGTTAGTCAAGCCCCTTGACCCTGAAGTATATGTTATGCATAACGTGGGTTGGCTTGGAGCGGAATTTGGTGAATTTGATATCACTCCTCAATACAAGCCCTATCTTTTCGAAGTATTGGGGGGCTTAGCGGAACAGAGCGTTAAAGAATTGTTACAGCGCACTGACCTTCCACCACAGAAAATCGCCTTGGAGTCCATTCAATTCCCTTTTG
Organism: Promethearchaeota archaeon; assembly: GCA_048937435.1. Classification (GTDB taxonomy): domain Archaea; phylum Asgardarchaeota; class Hermodarchaeia; order Hermodarchaeales; family Hermodarchaeaceae; genus Hermodarchaeum. The sequence goes on from JBHLNC010000223.1 coordinate 3,710, forward strand.
AATATACCTGGCGTATTGCTGAAAGACTAGATACAACAATTTGCTTGGATACGGGTCATGTTCTCTCAGGTCAATCCGGTTCAACGGATTTATTGGATTTTGTCGATCGTTATCATAGTCGTTTAAGTGAGATTCACTTACATGATGGAGCTGAGAGACCTGTGGATGGGAGGCGCTTTTCTTATTTTGACCACCAAGTGTTAGGTAAGGGGGACATGCCTGTTGTGGAATTCCTTACCGCGCTAGAAAAGTGTGGATTCGATGGTCCAGTGATTTTTGAGCTGAATCGAGAGGAGGCGCTAGAGTCATTGAAGGAAATCCGAAAGCTTTTACCGGGTTTTCCGATTGAGTGACCAGTGAGGGAGATATTCGCTGTGAAGCAATTTGTGGACTTGCATGTTCACACAACTGCCTCAGATG
>JBHLNC010000224.1:0-4128 GCA_048937435.1 Promethearchaeota archaeon
CACAACTTGTCTGATCACCGGAAGATCAAAGAACACTGAGACAAGTACTGTCAATTGCAGAACTAGTATAACTGCAAGAATATGCCTTGGTTTCCCATTCTGAACGGAGTTCATCAATTTTACCCATCTATTTTGAAGTATTATTTTAAGCGTTGATTGTCCATCTTACATCTTAATACAAAAGATTTATTTTTTGGTTTGCTCCTTTCGTATATAAGGCGAACAGGCGAACAGAATGCAGGGCAGTCGAAACATTTTTACTCACATATCACTACAACTCAAGAGTCGAGTGAAGATGTTGCTGAACACAAGGTTCCCAATAGGCTTTTTAACTATGATGATTGTATTGGGGGCTCTCATTGTCAACGGTGCGATTTCTTCACTCAACAGCGATATTACAATAGGAAGCTCAGGTAAAATACTGGCTCTCGGATATGCAGCAAGTGGCTCAGCAGCGGATATTCAAGAAGCCGTAGACCGAGTAGCAGCGGCCGGCGGTGGCAATGTGTACATCCCAGCAGGGGCATTCAACTTCGTTGAGATTGGACAACAATGGAGCACAATAGAAGTCCCGGCAAGAGTAAATATATGTGGCGCTCCAACAGACAGAGACGCTAATGGACAAGTCGTGAAATGGCAAACAACTCTTATCATGCCTTATGAAGTCCCAACAGATGGTCCAGATGACTGCCGTGTGTGGTTTTCAGTTTATGGAAACGAAGACCCAAACACACAATTCAGATTTTCGGACATCAAGTTAATTGGGTGGAGATACTTTGACAATACTTCAACAACTCAATACACGGGCGTAATGATTAACAAGGTCCTAAACTTTCGAGTGGACCACTGCCATTTTCAAGATATGGCTGGAAGTGGTGTTTTCGTTTGGAGTTGGCCATTGGACTATCGCAACCGCGGTACTGCGAATGGAGTTATAGATCACTGTATTTTTAACAACACGTATGGAAATCCAGGATTTATGACCTATGGCGCTAGAACTCTCGGATACGGAGTTGGGATGCGGCGCTGGGCTTGCGATCTCTGGGACGTTAATCTTTCAAACATAGTCGGACAGTACACAAACTACACAGTCTTTATTGAGGATAACTACTTTTCGAAATGGAGGCATAGTGTGTGTTCGAATGATGGGTTTCATTACGTCTTTCGTCATAACACCGTTGAAGGATGTTATGCGATTGGTTCAATAGATGCACATGGTTCATATGCGGATGGTACAGCTCCCTACGCTGTTGGAACACGTGCGATCGAAGTCTATGAGAATATCTTCAAAAACCCTGATACACTATGGAATTCAAAACCTTGGGCGATCAACCTGCGTGGCGGGTCAGGAATAATCTTCAACAATACGATTGAGGGATACTACGGTCTTATACAACTGAACAATGATTGGGGAAATTATGTGCCCTACGCCCCCGAGTGTGCAGTAAACCAAACATACATTTGGAATAACAACTTAGGGTCAGGAATGCTTATTAGCTATAATGCCGATTCTAGAGAAAATGCTGACTATTTCTTGCGTGCACCAAACCTAGAACAGGACGGTTTCATGTATACTCCGTATTCCTACCCGCATCCTTTAGCGCTTTCGTAGCGAACTGCAATAGTATACATAAGAACAAGCAGACTCATTTGGTCTTGTAAATCACAGTTGCTCCAATGGAGCTAGACACATCTAAGGTATTTGCTAGTGATCGCACGGTTTTCCGCAAAGTTCATTTTTGCGACCAATCACCAGAAAGCCACCCAGTTGCTTCCTAATAATGGGCATCTTCCCCAGAAAGTCATCAAAGGCAAGTAGAAGAAACGCTAGATGTGTAGAAAGCCTGAAAACCTTTTCCAGTAATGACACAGGAAAAGTGCCAAACATAAATACCTCGGTGAAGATATCTTTCCTAACCAAAAAATCCATTATTCTTGCCGACGAAAAACCACTTGCGTGATACTCTACTAATTCATAATCTTCATCGGTTTGTCTGAATCGTTGCTCAACGTGAAAAGTTTTGCGGACCCAATGCATTATTTTGTGGAGGACGCTGTCTGCGTTTGGTTCATACAAGATTACCCATCTTGATGTTCTCACCAATTCACTCAAAGCTCTTTTCCAATCTGGGAAATGATGTAGTGATTGGAATGTCATGCCTATATCAAAGACTCCATCCTTCAGTGGGAGATGCAAAGCATCAGCGGCTATTAGTTTGATGGATTTTCCAATATCCTCACGACAGAGCTTCAACATTTCCACAGAGATATCGATCCCAACAAGGCTGTCACCATCATCGGAGAGCCACCTTAAGTATTCTGATGTCCCGCACCCGACATCGAGTATGATCTTTCCTTTAAGTCCTTTGGCGGATGTAATTATTTTTAAGTACACTTTTCGGTACGTAAGCGCCCTGGTTTTCATGAGTCGCAAGGCATAAGGAGTAAGGGGACGCTTTTTCCGTCCAAATCGCCAAGTTCGCCCCCAATAATTCCAAGCTCTTAGATTCGCTTGCAGGACTGCTAGTTTCTCAGCTTCTGCAACTTTCTTTATTTTTTTTTCTTCGTTCTCTTGCTGCAAGTACTAGTCCTTCTTTTCCGTTGAATTTCTCTTCTTAATCAATTAATTGCAACGCCAAATCATTCCGAGAGGGCGAAGGCGAATCTATAGAGTTGAGACAATACAGGGTTCTTATGTTTATCATGTGTTCTAGTAATGTTTATGGCATCTTTTCTTCGCTGAGTGTAGAAGCAGCGTTTGCAGAAATCGATTTTTGTGAAGTCTCCTTCTGTGTGGTGTTTGCGTAGTTCCAACAATCTAGAGAGACACCATAAATCTGTTAGAGCGCAATTATGAAGATCCCCTAACCACTCAGTGTCACCACACCAGAGTTGATAGCCACACAAGGGGACTCTCCCATCCCATCGAACGTGCATTGTGAAAAGAATATCCGTACACCGCTCGAATTTCTGAGTGGTTTCAGTCAGGCTTTTTTGAATGAGAGTATTGAACGTAACGATGTCTGCAAACGGTAGCCAGTCATCTGTGAAAACTCGTATCTGATCATATGTTGTTTTTGGGAAGGCCACATTGCGAATTCGAATTTTCGGAAATCTTCTTCTCATTTTCTGTCGTGTCAAATATAATTTGATGATTTTCTCTCTCAGCAAATTGTAGTTGCCCTTCGGTCGATAATAAGAATATGATGTAGCATCGTAGCCATCAATCGAAATGCCGAGTATATCAATATGCCAGTTCAGTATTTGCTCAGGAGGGAACCGCATCAAGAAAGTACCATTCGTCGTAAATTCTATCTTGAGAGATTTGTCAGCCAGGTAATCCAGTATTTCCTCAATGTCCGCGTGCATCGCTGGTTCACCCAAGCCGACGATTCTCAAAAAGCACCAAGAGTATGAGCTTATTTCATCAACTATTTTCTTGAAAAGGCGTACATTCATATAGCCTATTTCTCTACTTTCCAAAAATCGTGGGCAATGCGGACACGCTTGGTTGCAGTCATTAGTAAGCTCCAATGATACTATGTGAGGCGTCCTTGGTGGCCTGAATAGCCAAGGGTATCTCCACCAGAATTTGGTGTAGACCCTGCGGTAGAATCCATATAGAAAATCTTTGAATTTGTCATTCTGGCTCAAAAGCATGCTCATAGTGTGTTCCCCACAACTTCTTCAATCACTAGACAGTAAACTCTTGACGAGTGAGGATGAGAAACGGGTTGCAGTGTAGTATATTTCATCGCAAATTCGACCACAGTAATTGCAAATATGATTGTTTCATATTGACAACGCTTACGTTTAAAGTGCTATTGGTCGCTTTTGGTCAAGGGATTTTTCTATGCATTCTAAGAGATTTATTGTCTTTCTTCCATCCTCCCCCGACACCGGCGGTGGTAGATCATTCTTGATTGACTTGATGTAACTGCTAATCAGATTGAACGTCGGCAACAACTTCCCTCTTTGAAAATAGCATACGCCAAACCTTGCCCATTTCTGCAATATCCGCTTCTCGTCAACAAGGAAGTTTCTTGCCACTTTTCCAACAGTGAAAGGAGGCTCTTCGGAGTTTTCCAACATATAGTCAAATTCCCAATGAATCTGGACTCTCCTCCC
>JBHLNC010000225.1:0-4127 GCA_048937435.1 Promethearchaeota archaeon
TGAGGTCAATGAGTGTGAATCCACTAAAACGCCTTTTAGGCTATATTCTCAGCTTTTTTTATCACAAACAGATTCATGCTTTCAAAGTTCAACTGGATGGTCGCACCTATTATGTGTGTGCACGGTGTTCTGGATTTTATCTTGGGATTATACTCGGTTTTCCCATTTCATTTGCCATGTTACTTTTCTTCCCAATTTTCTATAGTCTCGGTCCGATTGGCACAACCATCATCGCAGTTGGTCTAGCTCTTCCCGCCATGCTTGATTGGTCAACCCAACGACTTGCGTTGCGAGAAAGTCGAAATGCTCTCCGCTTTGGCACTGGCTTACCTGCAGGATTTTCTCTCATCTGGTATTTAGTATCTCCAAATGGGTTCATCCTGAAGATTCCTGTTTTTATTGGTGTCCTCATCTTTCTCATCGTCTTCGGGAAGATTGATCGTCGTACTCTACCTAAAAGCGAATTAGAAGAAGATTACGAAACGGAATTGGAAAGGAGCTAATCTTTGCTCGCTTTGATTCGTTTCATGGCACTGCGAGCTGCAGCTTGAACGGACTCATCCGGATCCTGAACAGCTTCTTCAATGTCTTTAATTGCTTCCTCTGGTAATGAGTCAATACCCGCTAATGTGTTTACAGCAATGGCTCTCTGCTCGGGGCGATCTCCTCGCATTACTTCTAAAAGCCCAGGAACTGAATCAGAGCCGATTTGTTCAAGCGCCATCTTGGCAGCATTGCGAACCTCTATACTTTCTCCATCATGGATGAATTCTTCCTCATCCATAAGAAGATTGATCAACCTTGGAACGGCTTCTGGCACCTCATTCCCTAAGTTTCCAATTGCCAACGCGGCTTCACCACGCACCACTTCATCACTGTCAGACAGAGCATCAGTGAGTGCATCCTTTCCGTCAATAGCAGCTGAACCCATTTGAGAAAAGACGCGCGCCACAGCCCTTCGGACTTCATCATCATCATGTGTTAACAGGGATGATAGTGATTCAGAAGCTTCTGCCGCGTCTGAACCCATAAAGTACATAGCCTCTGCGGCATAACGACAGATATCATCCTCATCACTCGAAAGTCCAAGAATTAACATGGGTAATGCTTCGAGTAGTCGAGGATGGTCTCCTGCCTTGGATACAATTTCGAAAGCTGATCGTTGCATGTCCTCATCCGAGCCTTCGAGGAGCCCCAGGAGGTCCTCCCACGCATACTCGTCTTCATTCACCAGGGCTAGGGCTTTCTGAGTTTCTCCATCTTCCAAGAGCTTCTGGAGGTCTGACACACAAGCCGCCTCAAGATGTTTTTCCTGAGATAGTATGAGTTTCTATCAGTTCAAAAAGGTTGTCGCCAGTTCATGAATCATCAGTTCGGAGTGAGAGGTTCACAACTTTCATAAAAAATCTAATATTCCAAACAAAGGAGATCGCTATAGACGCATCGTCCAGTCATATTTTCGAAGCCCTAACGCGATTGTGACAGTATGAAGTTGAATACCGGGCTTTCCACGAATTTGCTGGTCCAAAAATGTGTTCAAGGTGTCACGTGTTGGAAAGCTAACCAGTAGGATGAGGTTCTGACGTTCACCGGTTTCCATTACAAGTTTCACTTCTTCAATTGTCCGTATAGCCTCAGTGAAATTCGCTAGCTGATTAGCTTCAACCTCCAATTGGATTAGCCCAAAAACATCCATGCCCACTTGCTGAGGATCAATCATTGTGCTAAACCCTTTGATGGTGTTATTCTGCTCCAGTCGGGCGACCCGACTCCTTATCGTTGCGTCACTGACCTTTAACCGACGAGATACATTTCGAAATGACAACCGCGCGTCCTGTTGCAGCAAGTTCAAAATCCGTCGGTCCATATCATCGAGATCAACGCGGTGTTTTTGGCGTGATGGTTTTTCTGCCTCTGGTGTAGGATGATATCCCAGATAATGAATGATATCACCGCGGTGTGACATATTCAATCGATAAACATACAATGCCCGTCCTTTCATTTCAGAAGCTGAGGAGATAGTTTTGCATTGAAAACAGCGAAACATCAATCGAGGTTGAGCACTAATAGTTTTACAATCAAGACAATTGAAACCTACTTCCACTTTGTAATCCTGTTGTTCACCCTCCAACGACTCACTACAGGAAGGGCACACTAGTTTTTTCCCCTTAGATTCAAATTCACTCCGTGGAGCCACATGCCCACAAGAAAAGTGTTCAACCATCAAATACTGAACAAGGCGACCTCCCGAACACTTCAGACATTGATATTGGGGATGTAAATCCGGGGACTCACATTGTTGACACGTAAAAATGGTTTCCAGAAGTTCACCTTCAAGAAGGCCAGCCCTGTGAAGCTGTTCTAGTTTAACCACTGTTCCTTTAGCATCAGTTTCTAAGGTACGTTCGGCCTCAGGATAGCGAAATCCATAGGGGGTCAATGAATCCAAAACGGGCTGCAATTCGACCAGGCTTCCGTTAAGCAATTGCTTGATTAACAGCCAGGCACCTCGGTCTTCCAGTACAGAGGGTTGAAACGTCACAAGTCCACCCGCTTCCGTTGCATGTCCCACAACTCCTCACGTTCAGGTGTTGATATGCTTTACCCTTATCACGAAACACCCAATCTTCACATCTGTTTTTCACAAAAAGTGGAAAGCTTATAAGAGGACTCAGAACCACGCATCCGCGCAGAAACTAATTACTCGATTCCTGTTTTTTACTCCTAATATTTTGATTAAACTACGCAATTGCGTAGTTTTTTACTGCAGAACTACGCAGACTTCAAACCCTGGGAATAATACTTAGTGACACAGATACCGGGAAGCAACCTGGACGTGAATCGGCAGTCTCCGATGGCTCAAAAACCCACCCGGGAAGCACTCCCAAATTCCTGTCCCTCCCAAATCCCTCCTCCCAAACTTCTCCCGTAAAAATCCGTTGTCCGAACCTCAAAAAAGCTCCTTTTAAGAGCCACGGAGACCCGATCTCCCGTCCGATCCTCTATGATACGCCCCCCAGCGGGGTAGAAGGGGAATGACCACAGGAAGGCTGCCCCCGCATCACGCGGTTGGGCACCTCCACCATTTTTTTGGGTTTTGAAAAAATGTAAGCGCCCGCGAACCTCAGGTGAAGTTAACGGGCATAGCATTCATAATCTGTTTAGGAAGTTACTATTACAAAGTAGATGCTGAGAAGGATTAGAATCGCTGCGATGACAATTATTCCATAGATAAAGAGCATATAGAGTGCGGTGTATTGAACGAGAGCCATTAGAATCAATCCAGTGAACCAGAGAATCTCACCAAGCATGGCAATCCAAGTCCACGTTTTGGCCATACCCTGCCGCGATTGCGCAACCTTATACAGGGCAAAAAGCGGTATCACAAGAAAATAGATGATAGCCAGAAAACCTGCATACGCAACTAGTGTGATTGGCATTGCGATGAAGTTCATAGCTCCATCAGATACAATTGTGACAGTTGCTGGTGATGGAAGAATCCATACGAGTGCAAGATAGGATAGTGTACCTATGATGGGCAGAAAAATCGCCCAAATTCGTCTCTTGAAAAATGGAATACCGAGAAAATAGATTACCAAGAATAGACTGTGTAGCCCAATAAAGCTCCAAGCTCCAAGATATGTTGGTAGGAGTTGATCAACAGTAGCTGCTGCTGGCAGTGTGTACATCGAGATGGCTAAGACCATAAAAGTAAGAAAAGCGAAGAAGGCAGCCAGAAACAAGTTATATCCTGCAGTGCTAGTACCCTCGGTTTTGAGAGTAACAATTAAGGTCATAATAGAAATCAACAGCGTAAGAATGCAGATTATGATAACTAGTCCAAAAAGTAAGGGTGTTTCAACAACGTAGAGCATTCCAAGGAACCCTCCTGCGTGCTATCCATTTGCTATAATATATAAGCACTTACTTTTATGTGCGATTTATTGACCATGTGTATGGTCACTGGGCTCTCTATGAAACACAACATGCCCATTTGGTTAAAATCTCCAGAAACCCACTGTCTCATGAGCATGGCTTTTTTTCCGATTCTAATCTCTTTTCCGGAAAAAACTCCAGCACCCAAAGGAAAGCATTTTAAATTCAGTACACCAATAACACACTGGAAT
>JBHLNC010000226.1:0-4123 GCA_048937435.1 Promethearchaeota archaeon
GGCTGCAACCACATGGCCGACGAGTTTCTTTGCGCCTTCGATGACTTCTTCCATGTCCCCGATTTTTTCAGGTTCTAGTTCGCCGGTGTACACGAATTTACCGGCATGGATTTGTTCCATCAGTTTACTGTAAGCTTCTCGTTTTACCATTTCGTTTCACCATCACCTAAATCTCCAATTTGCGTGGTGATTGAGCGACTCGCCAATCACGGGGCTCGCGATATTTCTTGAACTTATCGAGCTGGCCTAGTTTCTTTAGTCGTTCATAGATGAGAAACCATCCACAGTCGTTCTTGTAATCGCCGACTTCGCATTTGCCGTCTAGCATTCCGCCGCATGGGCCATTAACGAGGGCTTTGGGGCAGCGGGTCATGGGGCAGATGCCACCGGTGTCGTTGAGGAGGCAGTCACCGCACCCACTACAATATTCGAAGAAATGTCCGAGTTCCCGGTCTTTGCCACCCATTCCAAATGTATCCACTGCAGTCAAGATTTTATGATCTGGAAAGACGTCAATGAGGGTTTGAGGACCTACGCCACAGGCTAGTGAGAGTATTGCATCAACGTTTTTTATTTGTGGACGGAGTGTGGTTGCCACCAGTTGTCGGTCACATTGTCGGAGGACAATAGTGTGTCGAACATCACCAGGTTCGTTGTTCAGTTGTCGGTGCATTTTAATGAGCGTGGCTAAGGTTTCTGCCTGTTTAATGCCACCAACCATATAGATTCCTGAGCAGCCATCGCAGCCAACAATAAGGATGTTTTCGATTCCTTCGATGGTTTTCAAGATTTTTTCTAGTGGCATCTGTTTGGGAATAATCATGTTTAATCACCAAAAATGCTGAAATGGTTTCTGGACTCGTGACAAAAACGTATAGAGTTTTGGTATATACGCCTTATCCTCTTTCGGAAAAATTCTCAAACCGAAAAAATAGTTAATGCTTGTTTAGTAGTGTGTCAATTGCTTGAAGTAAATGGACAAATTTAACGGGCTTTACTAAAAACGAAAGGGCTCCTGCGGCTAAGGCGGGTTCACGGGCTGTTTCGTCAGCGCTTAGAAAGATAATCTTGCTTGCGGGGTCAATTCCTCGGATTTCCCTTGTGGCGGTTACTCCATCCTTAATGGGCATCCGATAGTCCATGAGTAGGATATCGGGTTTGGGATTTAGTGTTACAAACAGTTCTACAGCTTCAGCGCCATCGAAGGCACTACCAATTACACTGAAGCCTTTCATGGTGAAGAATGATCGATAGACTCGGTGGAGGTTCTCATCATCGTCAACGATAAAGATTGAAACCATTAAACCTCCCCCTTGGGCAGAAGAATCACAAAACTTGCCCCCTGAGTATAATCTTCGTCTACCCGGTCTGCTACGAGAATATTCCCACCATATCTGTGTAGAATTTGACCGACGAGAGTCAATCCCATTCCAGTGCCCCTAACCCCCGTTCGTCGTGAGGTCATTCGCGAAAAAATGCGTGCTTTTTCATCATCGGATATTCCTGGGCCATGGTCCATTATGTTTACACGGAGAAATCGTTCATCAGAGGTAAGATCAGCTCGCACATCGATTGTGACACGTTCTGAGCGATCAAACTTGGCAGCATTATGGAGGATATTGAAGAAAAGTTCAGATAGAAATTGGTCTGCCGTCACATAGTACTGGCGTTCGCGAATGTTGTTTGTAATCAAGATTGACTTTGTTGGAAAATTGCGTTCTACGGCTTCAATTGCTGATTGAAGAGGAGGATAGACGTCCATTCGTCGTAGTGTGACGGGTTCAATGTCCACGCGTTGAAATCGTTTAACACTATCAATTAGACCGGCACTTCGCTCTACTTGAGATAATGCATCATTAAGTCTTCCCTGCAAGGACTCAGGAAAACTGGGATCATGCTGTAAAATTTCCATCGCTGACATGATACCCTGGTTTATATTGTTCAAATCATGTGCCATTAAATCGACAAGAAATTCAGCAAGATTTCGAGCCCGCTCCATTTCATCAATGACCTGTTTTCGCTCCGTGATATCTCGAACAACGCCATGTACTGCGACTAGGTTCCCTTTCTCATCTGGTATCACAGTGCTTTGTTGTTCAGTCCATATTGTATCGCCATCTTTTCGTATCCATCGGATTTCACTTGGCTCAGTGAATGAGGTGGGATCTCTGAGTGCTCCTTGGAGAATTGGTAAATCCTCAGGGTGCACAATCTTTACCACTAAATCCGGGTCATCGTAGAATTCCTCAGGATTATATCCAGTTACTTTTGTAACCGCAGGGCTAACATATTCGAATGTCCTCTCAGGTAAAATCGAATAAAGATAGACTACGTCTTGCGCATTTTCTGCGAGGACGCGGAAGAGTTCTTCACTATATCGTAGCTTGTCTTCTGCTTCTCGCTGCTTTGTGATGTCAATACCTAACGAGTAAATCTCGCTTACTTGCCCATCGGTGTCCATGAAAATAGCCGTATTCCACTGCATAAAACGTTGAACACCGCTTTTGGTCATCCAACTAGTCAAAGGCGCAAATTTTGGTTTCTCACCTGCGAGTAATTTCTTAAACCGTTGGCGCGCGTCCTTCCGTTCTTCTGATGGAATCAATAGCGTGAACAAAGACTTGCCCAGAACTTCTTCTCGTGAATATCCTGTTACCTCCTCGCATTTTTGATTGAACAATGTAATTCGGCCACGCGAATCTAATCCAATAATTAAAACCTCAGCCGCTTCCACCAACCGCTGAAATTTATCTTGATGGCTTTGTTCGGACACTGCGTTTCATCCCCACGAAAGGTAACCGAAATGGAAAATCCACTTCCTCTGTGGCTGTTCTTTCACATCTCGGGTTAGTAGAAACTAGTGAAAAAACCTCATTAAGTGTTTTCTGCGACCCAAAATTCTTGATTTTCTGTTCTGAGAATCTAAACAGAGTCTTCGAGTAGGGATCGAATCAGGTGTTCAATCTCAAAACGACCCTCTGTATTCGGAAGATACCATGGTTCAGGAAACCCTAACTCGGTCTTAATCTCTGGAATGGTTTTTCCTGTTTCAGCCATACTCAAAACGCGTCTCTGAAGTTGTGAAAGATAATTGATTCGTGTTTCAATGTGGTCTCGGGGATTTGGGATCGGTCCTCGGTGACCATCAAATAGGACCTTGACATCCAGATCGCGAATTTCCTTCATACGATTAATCATTCTTGGGATGTTTTCCTCAGGCATCGCCATTTGCTTACGAGAAGGTAAGGGTACAGCATCTGCTGAGAAAAACCAGCCTTTCTCAGGTTCCCAAAATCCAAACATCTCTTCACAATGTCCTGACAAGTCCACAACTTCGAAATTCAGCTTCCCCACTGATATATTTGACTCTTCGAATTTCTGGGCTTCTTTGACCGGCTTTGGTTCTCCCCACACCCATTGGAAAAATTGGGATAACGAATATGGCTTATGCACCGACTCTAATGTAATAGATCCGACAAACACGTCGGCATTTGGTACAAACGCGGCACATCCCCCGTAATGGTCTTCATGGTAGTGGGTCACGTAGACTCGTCGCACTGACCGTTTCTTTGTTAACTCTTGCAGCTCACTGAGAGCGTTGGCACAACCCGCATCAAACAAGACATCCTCCACCAAATAGGCATAGACCCACATTATTGCCTGTTCACCTAATGGCGAAGCGGTCTTGATACATGTTACTTGGTCATCGAAGGGGGTAGCTTCCAGCATAACGCAATGTAGTACAGACAAGAAGTATATATGTAACATCACAAATCGCTAGCTCACTCTCCTTACTTTTGGTGCTCAACCATGAAAATCGGCGTTTTCCTGTGTACCTGCGGTGACACGCTAAGCAATACCCTTGAAAACTCGGAGCTCGAAACTTTTGCCCAAACACTCCCCAAAGTAGCTCATGTAGAAACCCGGACAGATTACTGTCAACAACAAGTGCTCCAAGCCCTTTGCCAAACCATCAAAGAGAAGAAGCTCGATCGAATCGTCATGGCTGGGTGCAGTCCACAACTGCATGGTTACCATTTTGACAAAGTAGCGGCTGACGCCGGTTTATCCGCAGGACAAATTGCCTATGCCAACATCCGTGAACATTGCGCATGGGTACACC
>JBHLNC010000227.1:0-4098 GCA_048937435.1 Promethearchaeota archaeon
CTTCCATTCGCACAACCGATGTCGGCAGCTTTCCACTCATAAACATCGATGCAACACGCTATGCACAGGGAGCCGCTGACACCGAAGATGGAAGAAGCACAAACGACGCAGACTACTTCACACACAGTCACAACATGGCCTTCAAACAAAAACTCACCGCTCTAGGTCCCCACCTCAGCACCTCAAGCTACGTACAAAGCAGCCACACACGCGACATGGTCAGCCAATTTCTCGATCCCATCATCCGACATGGACGTGGCTTACAGAAACATAAAGACAACTATCTCTGGGATGGCTCATCTATTCAGCTCCCATCCAACCACGCCCAAATCGCCGAAGTCATCGCCTTGAAACACCACGCAAAAACCCTTTGCCAAGAACTTGAACTCGACTACATCAGATACCGCGTGTGCGTCACCGGACCCTTTGAACTACTCACACGAATTTGGCGAAGCATGGGTGTCAGCCCAAGATATGATACTTCTCTCATCGAAGCCTTCTCAACCATCGTCCAGCAGTTTATGCAAAACGCCAACATCGAAACCAAGTATCTGAAACCAGAAATCTTCACCCTCGAAGAACCCTCCATCGGCGTAACCGGTGTTGGAGACCTCTTCATGGACACCGAAACAGACGAAAACCTATCCCATCTGATTACCTACTGGAACAACATCTTCTCAGCCACTCCACAACAACACTACCGTGGGCTCCACCTCCACGCATCCCCCTACCACCAACTCGCCCGCGCCAACTGGAACCTCCTCGAAGCCCACCTCCACGTCATCGTCACCCGAGACTGGCTCATCGACCACGACAAATACATCCGAGCCGCCATCATGCGAACCGACGGACCCACCATCCCACCAAACGCCGACCTCAAAACCATCTGGACCGAAATCCAATCCGGACAATACCACCCTTACCTACAACCGAAAACTGATATGCAAAAACTCCTCCAAACAGCCATCCAACGATACGGACACGACCGCACCCCCTTCGCAGGACCCGAATGCGGACTCGGATCCTGGGACTGGAAACACGGCAACACCATGACCCTCGAAAACCTAACACGACTACGTGACGTCGTATCAGAATTCAACACCATCATGAAATAAGAATCAGGCTAGTCGCCAAAAGCTTCTAGGGGCTTTAGTGAATCACCTAAACAATGGAAATATCTGAGAACACCCTTTCAACAATACCTAAAGAACCCACACCTTTTCTAGACGATTCGATATCATTCCTGAATTCGGGTCTAGTTCACACACCTTCGCATATTTATATAACAACAATCACTGAAAGGAAACATGGTAAAAACAAGAACGATTTGCGGGTTCATAATCGTCATCATAGTCCTTGCATTACTTACATTTTTTTACTGGGGACCTCTATTTGTCCCGAATTGGCCATGGCGGTTTCCATGGCCACCAGGATTCCCACCGTTCTAACGACCCTACTTCAAATAGTGAACCGCAAACAGAACTTAAAGCTTCCAATAAAGAAAGGACAAGTTAACCATTTACCAATCAGAATCCAGGGAAGTTTACCTCCGGCACACCTAGCTTCTTCGACAAAAATCGGCGGAAATAAGAATCTGGATAGTAAATTTACAAGAAATTGATGCTGATATAAAATAAGATTCTCTTTAACCGCCTGAAGCTTCAATGATTGGAGGAATCAATTCCTCCCATTTCACAGCCATCAAGTGACAACCCGCCGCATGCGTCGTCTTTCGCAGTTCACGGAGAAAATCCCCATAGTATTCAATGTTGTATTCAGCGATTTTCTCTTTCCGTATCATTTTGTCCTCAATGCCTTTCAGTTCCTTCAACTTGGTCATCATCGGTTCTGGAATCGTCACGCCCGGGACGAATTTTTGCATCCAATCGGCGATCTTAAACGATTTTAATGGAAAGATACCGACGAGGGTGGGAACTTTCACATGCTTGATTGCCTTCATGAATTCCTTTGCGGCTTCAATCTCGAAGACGACTTGTGTTTGGGCGAATTCAGCTCCAATCGATTCCTTACGTTCGAGCTTCAATATTTCAGGTTCTAAGGGGACTGCACCAGGATTGATTGCGACGCCTACGTGGAATCTAGGTGGGTTTTCAATTTCGTGACCATTGAGATCAACACCTTCGTCAGTAATTTTTCGAATGAGGGCCGTTAAGCTCGCTGAATCCAGGTCAAAGACTGGTTTTGCTTCGGGTTGATCGCCTAGACTCGGATGATCTCCTGTTAGTGCAAGGATATTTTTGATTCCTAATGCACCTGCGGCGAGGAGGTCTGCAAACATGGCGAGACGGTTGCGGTCGCGGCAGGTCATTTGGCAGACGGCTTCTAATCCGGCGATTTCTTGAATCATGTAGGAGGGGGCGAGGGAGTTCATGTAGGCGAAGCTTTGGGGGATGTCAGTCACGTTGGCTGCAACTACGTGACCGACGAGTTTCTTTGCGCCTTCGATGACCTCTTCCATGTCCCCGATTTTTTCAGGTTCCAGTTCGCCTGTGTACACGAATTTACCGGCATGGATTTGTTCCATGAGTTTACTATAGACTTCTCGGTTTGCCATTTCGTTTCATCCTCACCTAAATCTCTAATTTACGTGGTGACTGGGCGACTCGCCAATCGCGGGGCTCACGATATTTCTTGAACTTGTCAAGTTGACCTAGTTTCTTTAATCGTTCATAGATGAGAAACCAGCCGCAGTCGTTCTTGTAATCACCCACTTCGCATTTGCCGTCGAGCATTCCGCCGCATGGGCCGTTAACGAGGGCTTTGGGGCAACGGGTCATGGGGCAGATGCCACCCGTGTCGTTGAGGAGGCAGTCACCGCAGCCACTGCAATATTCGAAGAAATGTCCTAGTTCTCGATCTTTGCCACCCATGCCAAAGGTGTCAACAGCTGTTAGGATCTTGTGGTTTGGAAAGACGTCAATTAGGGTTTGGGGGCCTACCCCACAGGCTAGCGAGAGTAGTGCGTCAACGTTTTCCATTTGTGGACGGAGTGTCGTTGCAACTAGTTGTCGGTCACATTGTCGTAAGACAATTGTATGTCGGATCTCACCGGGTTCATTGTTCAGTTGTCGATGCATTTTGATGAGGGTCGCTAGGGTTTCTGCCTGTTTGATGCCACCAACTTGGTAAATTCCGGAACATCCGTCGCAGCCGACGACGAGGATGTTTTCGATGCCTTCAATGGTTTTCAAAATTTTTTCAAGAGGCATTTGCTTAGGAATAATCATGCTTGATCACCGAATGATGCAGACGGTTTCGTTTGGGCTTGTGACTCAAACGTATAGAGTTTGGGTATATACACCTTATCCTCTTTCGGAAAAATTCTCAAACCGAAAAAATGGTTAGTGCCTCTTTAGAAGTGTGTCAATGGCTTGAAGTAAATGAGCAAATTTTACGGGTTTCACTAAAAACGAGAGGGCTCCTGCTGCTAAGGCGGGTTCACGGGCTGTTTCATCTGCGCTTAGAAAGATAATCTTGCTGGCGGGGTCGATGCCTCGGATTTCCCTTGTGGCAGTTACGCCATCCTTGATGGGCATCCGATAGTCCATGAGTAAGATGTCAGGTTTGGGATTTAGTGTTACAAACAGTTCTACGGCTTCAGCGCCATCGAAGGCGCTACCAATTACACTGAAGCCTTTCATGCTGAAGAAGGAGCGATAGACTCGGTGGAGGTTTTCATCATCGTCGACGATAAAGATTGAAACCATTAAACCTCCCCCTTGGGCAGAAGAATCACAAAACTTGCTCCCTGGGTATAATCTCCGTCTACCCGGTCTGCTACGAGAATATTCCCGCCATATCTGTGTAGAATTTGACCGACGAGAGTCAATCCCATTCCTGTGCCCTTAACCCCCGTTCGTCGTGAGGTCATTCGCGAGAAAATGCGGGCTTTTTCATCATCTGGTATTCCTGGACCATGATCCATTATGTTTACACGGAGAAATCGTTCCTGAGAGGTAAGGTCAGCTCGCACATCGATTGTGACACGTTCTGAGCGGTCAAACTTGGTAGCATTGTGGAGAATATTGAAGAAAAGTTCAGATAGAAATTGGTCTGCCGTCACATAGTACTGGCGTT
>JBHLNC010000228.1:0-4089 GCA_048937435.1 Promethearchaeota archaeon
GGGAAGAATACATCGCCCAAAAAGCCTCCTTACAAGAACGAACCGACATCCTACAAATCGAAGCATTAGTCTCGCGAATGATCTACGTCCGAGGTTCAGATCTTGAAGATCCCCTTATCCGAGCCAACGTAATTGCCCCCGAATCATTTTCAGCCAACGAAGAAATCCGACTCGCCGTCGACCTCATCAATATCGGTCGCAAACCCGGATTAGCAATGCGCATCGAACAAATGCTCCCTCCGCGATTAACTCTAATAGAAACCCAACCCCAATACAACTCCGAAGGTGGATCTGTCCTATTAGACGGTAAACTCTTAGGACCCATGCAAACAACCTCGCTTAGCCTCCGGGTTCGCGTGGACGGCTTTGACTCCATCGAACTCACCCCACAAGTCGTCTATGCCAATCTAGACGGTGATTTTCAAATCTCTTATACAAAAGCTATACAGATTCATCCCCTCCTCACATTTGAGTCCTACCTGGCTCAAGAGGTGTTTAACTATCTAGTCGATGCCTTTGGGCAAGATAATGTCCGTAAGAGTCTTCGTTCTGAAGAATCGGGGTGGCGTACTCGTACGCAGCTTATCAAAGGCATTCCACAACTGAAGAAATGGCATCTGTATGGATCCCACGGAGGATATGGATCTATTCTCCAAGAGTTGCTCAGCCACCGAATCGTTGAACTGACCACCGAAACTGGAAAACGTAGCCGCAAAGGACGACAAACCAAAGTGCGGATAGCCTATGAACAAGAAGCCGTCAAACAATATGTGGAACGAACTTCGCTCAGGAGTGCTTCGTTAGAGGGAACCGAACGTGACCAAGTCCAAGGAAAGAATGTTCGAACAGGTTGAACAACACCTACGCAAAGATGAAAATCATGAAGCACTACAGCTCCTGGAGGTTTTGGAGAAGCAACCGGATCTGACAGAGGAAGAACGCATCGAATGCAAGATTCACCGACTGTATATATATTGGAATACGGGGTTGGAACGGGAAACACGTCTCCAATTGGCAGACGAGATTTTTCAAGCAAGCCAAGCCTTGGGTGAACCGCTCTACGTGATTGATGCGTTGTTACACAAAGGCAAAACGTTGAATATAGAAAATCGAATAGAGGAAGCCAATGAACTTATGCTTCAGGCTGAAACCTTGGTTGACTCTCTCATGGAACAATCCTGTGATTCATCTACAAAGGCAACCAAAGCTGACCTTCTGTATCGGAAGGCTGAACTTGTCATGAACAAAGGCTATCTTGAATTAGTAAGTGGTGATAAAGATTCCGCCATCGAACAGATTGAATATAGCCGCAAAATCTTCGAGGAACAGAATAATCACAGACTCCTAGCGGCAACTGGTAACATTGGCTTTGGCTATGAATTCAAAGGTGATATCCAAAATGCGATGAAATACTATGAAGAAGCCCTAAAGCTGAGCGAAAAATTTGAAAATAAAAATAATCAAGCTTGTTGGCTAAGCATGATAGCACGACTTCATCGAGCGAAAGGGGAAATGAGAAAGGCTTGCGAAATATCTGAACTGGCTCTTCGATTATCTAAAGAAAGCCGAAGCCGATTCACATCTGGAATTCTTATCTTCAGTGGAGAAGCCTATCGAAGTTTAGGCGACTTAGAAAAGGCAAAGAAAAGAATTCAACTAGGTCTGACCATTGAGGAAAAAACGCCCACATTTAGTGCTTACATATTACGAGATTATGGGATTTTATTATTATTAGAAATTGCATTCGACCAACACAATATGGGCGAGGTAAATCAATACCTAGACCACTTAGAGACGGTCTGCGATGATGATTTTGGGAAACTTTGGAACAGCCAACGGTATCGCTATGCCAAAGCCAGGCTACTCAAAACCAGTCCGCGTCTTCGTGATACTGGGCGGGCTCAAGAACTTCTTGAACAAGTAGTAAACGAAGACGTAACGGATAAACAACTCACCCTCACTGCTATGTTGCATCTCAGCTCTTTGCTTCTTTCCGAACTACGCCTCACAGGCAATCCAGATGTGTTGAGAGAAGTGCATGACCTACACACCCAACTGCAAGGTATCGCGCAATCATCTGGATCAGTCTGGCTCTTAGCGGAAAGCCATGTCCTGCGAGCTCGACTTGCCTTGCTGGAAATGGACTTCAATGCATTTCGTGACAATCTGACGCAAGCCCAGGTTATCGCCCAAGACTACGGAATGGGACATCTCGCAGACCAGGTTACCAAAGAATACGATATTCTCATGGAACGCTTAAACCGGTGGGAAGAATTTATCGCCAAAAAAGTATCCGTTGAGGAACGGGCAGACATTCTCCAAGTCGAAGCCCTGGTCACTCGGATGATTTATGTCCGTGGTACAAATCTTGAGGATCCCTTCATCCGGGCCAATGTGATCGCTCCCGAATCGTTTGCAGCTAACGAGGAAATCAGAATTGCTATCGATTTAATTAACATTGGTCGACAACCTGGATTAGCCATACGCATCGAACAACTACTGCCACCGCAGTTTACCCTTATTGAATCCCAACCTGAATATTCCATGGAAGGCGGTTCTCTCATTTTGGAAGGCATCCTCCTCGGACCAATGCAAACCACAAGTCTCAGCCTCCGTGTCCGCGTTGAAGGAGTCGAGTCTATCCAACTCTCCCCACAAGTTGTATTCACTAATCTTCGAGGCGATTTCGAAGTCTCACACACAAATGCTATTCACCTGAAACCTCTCCTTACCTTTACCTCGAAACCAACTCGTGAGGTGTTTGACTATCTGGTCGAGGCCTTTCGCCAGGATCATTATAGTAAAGGTCTACGTCTGGAGGATTCTGGATGGCGCATTCGCACCCAATTGCTCAAGGATATGCCACAATTGAATCGATGGCAACTCTATGGCTTAAAGACGGAGTATGGCTCCATTCTCACAGAGCTACTTCAGCGTAAGATTGTGGAAGTGATGACAGAGGTAGGGAAACGCGGTCGGAAAGGCCGACAAACCAAGCTCCGGGTTGCCATTGACCATGAAGCCGTAACACAATACGTGCAACGAAAATGAAACCAACCTACTGAAATACCGAAAAACTCCCTTTTAGCATCTAGCTTTAACTACTAACTAGAATCTTTACTAAAGGTGGATTTCAGATTTTTCCACGGGTTTATAAAAATCATTAGATATTATTCTGCACTATTTACATTCTGTCTGTCAATTCACAAGTCTTCTGGTGAAAACCGGTAACTAACCTTGACTGATAAAACACAATTGGAGGGAAGATCACATCATGCTGAAACACAAGAAATTCATGCTAGGTTTGATTGCATGCAGTCTTCTATTCTTCCTCACATTGCAAATCCCAACCAGTAATGCTGTCGTCGTATGGTCTGACGACTTCAATGACGGGAATTACAATGATTGGACTATTCTAGAAGGGACATACAATGCGACGAATGAGTATCTTGAAACCACAAATCCTGCCCAATCACTGATGCATCAAATTCGACACGATAGCTCGGTCATCTATGGATTCTGGAGCTTTGATCTGTATGTAAATGCGTCAACCACATCACTGATCACACCAAATCATATTATCCTATTGATGGCAGATGAATTGGAAGATTCAATTCACCATCATGCGACCAATGCATTCGAGTTGGATGTTGTAACCAATACGGAATGGGTCGGAATCCGCCTTTCAAAATATACTCCTGAAGGGTGGGATGTTCTAGCGGCAACCAGTCTATCAGCGTTTGATGGATGGCAACAATTCAATATTACACGCGACTGCGATGGGAACTTCGATATCTACCTGAATGAGACATTACAATTAGAGTGGACCGACAATTCCATTTTCACGAGTAACTATTTTGTCTGGCGTGCACTCGAATACAATGCAATCGATAACATTGTCGTTGGTGAAGTTGACTGCACAATAATCATTCCGCCTCCCCCAATAGAACTCATACTCATTGGAGTTGGAGCGACAGTGGTAATTGTTGTAGTCGTCATCGTGGTGATTGTTTATCGTCGCCGCACAACTTAGATATTCTTGGAAAATTTAAACTACTTGGGAGGCCTAGCCCCCCCTTCCACTCTTTT
>JBHLNC010000229.1:0-4088 GCA_048937435.1 Promethearchaeota archaeon
AAAATCCTAGTCTTACTTTATAGATGCATATCGATCACACAACTATTTCTGCACTTTCAGCAGGCTTGACATGAGATATAGTATTTTGTCGTTGTCATTCATAATAGTCTTTATGGTTGTCTCGACTTTTTTGGTCAACCTGTAAACTCTCTTGCGTTGATTCGATGAGCCAGATATCAAGCCGCTTCGCTCCAAGGAATACAGCTTAGAATACACGGTGCCTGAACTGAATAGAAGGTGGAATTTGCTGTGGATGAGCATCATGAAGTCGTATCCGCTCAGCGATCCATTACGCAGCTCAGCCGGCACCAGAACGTCTAAGAAGTCTCTGATGATTCGTCTGTGCATGGTTTTGAGCACCATTGAGGTTTCCATGACTTCACAGGGCTCATGTTTAGTCATATATAATCGAATATAAATTTTATCGCTAGGTATATATCCGCATGCGAAAGTCTGAACCTGACCTTTTGCTTGAAAGTACATTTTTCAAGCTATATTCGCTGATTCCTTTGGCTCAGATTTAAACGTATTTTTTGAAGAAAACTCACAAATGGGGCTATTTTTGCTGTCAGCGATATATCTGCATGTTAATAAGACTAATTATGACGCGCCTTTCTTCTCGGTTTAGGTGTTATGATCTTGGTGACTTGGAAAGGCTTCTTCGAGAAAATAAACGCAGAGCTAGACATGACTAGTCGGAAGAAGCAAGCACTGGAAAACTTGCACACCGCCGGAAGGATCTCACAGTTTGCATACGAGTGCTTGAACAAGGAACTTACCGATGAGATTGAGCAGGTTGAGGCTAGGCGAAAGGCTCTAGCTGAGAAGATGACCAGTAAGCTCAATGAGTTGGAGGAGCAACGCATGGCGCTTGAGATGTTCTTAGCAAACACTGAAATGGCTCACGTGGCTGGAGAAATCGATGATGAAATCCACGCCAAAGAGAGTAGTGCTCTTGACTTGGGATTAGAAGCTACGAAACAAGAGTTGAACTGGATAAGAGAAGTCGTACTCCAACTCGTTCCTAAAGAGACTGAGACCTCAGAATCACAGACGCCAGTAGAATCAATCGAGGTGGCTGCTGTCGAAACCGACGTTGAGAAGACAAGCGAGGCCACCGAGAGTGTTCAAGTTGAAGCGCCGGTCGAGGTGACGGCCAACGTAAGTGAAGTCAAGGTCGAGGAAATTCAGGCTCCTACAGAAGCTCAACCCGATGTTGAAACCACTGCCAGCGAGGCTAGCGAGGACTCCTTTCGTCCCCAAAGTGAAGAAACACAGGAGTAGACGGAGAAGAAGAAAGAAGGACCGAGCAAGTAGTCCTTCACCCTAGTTTTTCTTTTTTCGCAATTGCGAGCTTCTCTGGCTTGAATCGCAACGCTGAAATAGTAAGGACTCTGTCAAACGTTTTTGTTCGCTGGGGACTTGGCGTTTGAGAATTGGTGTCGTTTACGACGAGGAGTATGCAAAATACGATTTAGGTGAGGGGCATCCATTTAGAGGCGATCGCTTCACTAACGCCGTGAAGTTTTTTGAAGCGCAAGGCTTGTTCAAGCTTCCAGACGTGTTAATGGTGCATCCTAAACCTGCATTGAGAGAAGACTTGTTAAGAGTACATGATCCTGATTATGTTGACCTTATTTTTCGATTGGGTGCTGCTAGTCGACCGTATGATATTGAGACACCTGTCTCTCCTCAGATTCTTTCAGCCGTGATGCTCATCGTGGGCGGCGCTGTAGAGGCTGGCAAAGCCGTGTTTGAGGGTAGAGCGGATCGCGCGGTTTCGATTGGCTGTGGCTTTCATCATGCTGGTCGCAACTATGGTGGTGGCTTCTGCATATTCAACGACATAGCCATCATGACCGAATATCTGCGTGCCAAACACGGTCTGAAAAGAGTGATGATTATTGACCATGATGTGCACGCGGGCAATGGAACGAGCGATATTTACTACGAGGATTCTAACGTGCTGTTCATTTCCCTGCATCAGGATCCTAGGACAATATATCCTGGGACAGGTTTCATTCAGCAAGTTGGTCGTGGGCTTGGTGTGGGCTACAATGTCAATGTGCCCTTGCCACCTCAAACAGGTGACCGGACATATCTGCATGCTTTGAGGGAGATTGTGCCTCCGCTAGCTGACGAGTTCAAGCCTGAACTTATTGTAAGCAATGGCGGTAGCGACCCTCACTTCGCTGACATGCTGGGAAGCCTTGGTCTTACTGTTCAAGGATTCTTTGGCATATCACGCACACTTGCTGAAACAGCGAAAAGAGTTTGCAATGGAAGAATGGTGATTATGCCTGGGAGCGGTTATAATCCGTCGGTTTTGCCTCAATGTTGGTACGCACTTGCAGCCGGAGTTGTGGATTTGGAGAAAATCGATGTTGAAGATCCATGTGCTCCGCCTGTTGAGCCTGAGTTCGTGCATGTCAGAGTTGAGGAAACCTTGAGTATGTTGAAGAACGCGCTAAAAGACTACTGGAAATGCTTTCGCTGAAGGCTTCTAGCTATTCTTCTTCAGCATTGGTTTGATGATTACTGCAGTGCCATATGCTGAAAATGTTGTTGCTGTACCCTGTAATATGTCGCTTGTTTCAAAGTCCGCGCCCACTATCGCGTTTGCGCCCATTTTCTGAGCATTTTCGATAAGCCTTTGCAGTGATTCTCTCCTAGCTTTTTCACATTCTGACGTGTACGTGGTTACTTCGCCTCCGAATATGCCTTCGATTCCTGCAACTATTTTGCCGCCTACGCCTCTGGTTCGTACGGTTATGCCGCTCACTGCTCCTAACACCTTCACGATCTCGTAGCCCGGAACAGTTGGGGTGGTAACAACAAGGATAGATTGCTGAGTCAACAGATCCTCTCCAATCACTAGACATTCGAAGAGCTAGGATTTTAAGACTTCTGATAATATATGCAAAGCTTTACTGCATCACATCCCAAGTAGTTAATGTCGGGCGCTTTTCATGGAACGGCAAGCCCTCATCTGTCCAGTTTGCGGTGCTCCGCACAGAAGAGCTGTTCCCTCAGGTGTTGTTCAGGTCAAATGTGTTTATTGTGGCGCGACGATTGTCGTTCCTACAGATGCTCCGCGTTGCCCAAATCATCCAGATGTTTTGGCTACGGCTGTCTGCAACGACTGCGGCAGCAATTACTGTCGTTCTTGCTTGAATGCCTATGAAGTCAAGGGCAATGGCGGAGGCTTTCTCCAACTCTGCTCTAATTGCTTGACAAAGCGGTATCTAGATAGAGCAGAGCGAACAATCCTAGTTGGGATTATTCTTGCTCTTGGTGGGGCATTTTATTTGCTGATTGTCCCGATTCTCGGTGTTTTTGTGATTGCTTTTGTCGCAACGCCGATCATCATCTATGGCATTTACTCAGCTCGTCGACTTGATGGAAAACGGGCTTTCCATCCCCTTGAATATGCTAAGCTCGATGAAGAGAAATCTCGTCGGACAACTCAAGAAATATATCGAGACACGCTAAACGAATTCGCAAGATCATTTGGAATGGTACACGGTTCAATCATGCTGGAAAACCGTCTCAAAGCATATGTGAAAGAGGGTTACACCAGAGAAGAAGCCATAAGACAACTAGCTGAAGATCAAGGCTACTGAAGTCGAAACTCCGGAATCAAACCAGGCAAACACAATGTTCTAATACTCCAAGTTTCAGTTTCTCTCCGAAAGGTACAACAACATGGAACCAGAATCAGTGCCGCCACCCCCACCTACGATAAGCTTGCCATACGAGCAAATTCATCAAATGGTAACCGCAGAGTTTACAGTTGAAGAAGGTTTCATAGAATACAACACACCTACATTCTATGTCAAGCAGCAGCCGAATATGAAGCAAGCCTTTGTTCGACTTCACAAACAACTCAATAACAAGCAACTCGTTCCAATCTTAAGGGAGAGAGGAGATCGAATAGTACTGCACGTGGTGTCGAAACCATCTGTTAAACTTGGCAACCCAATGGTCAACATTGCTTTGCTTGTTGCTACGGTCATAACAACTCTGATAACTGGTTATTATAGCTCATTGGGCGCAGCTGATCTAATGCCTGAGCTTATGCCGAATCC
>JBHLNC010000230.1:0-4079 GCA_048937435.1 Promethearchaeota archaeon
ACTTAGTTGGTCTCTCATTGTGGAACTTGCCCATCGAGTTCGATTTTTTGTTGGAATATAACTTCGAAGATCTTCTAGAACGATGATTGGATGTTGGAATTGGATTGCATAATTAATTACTGCTTTTGCTGTCACACAAATCCAATGTTGAATAACGCGCTGTGTTTTCTCATCTATGGCTTGTAATCTTTCTGGAATTTGTTTGCGTGCGGCGTTTTTTCTTTTTGCCCAAAGTGATGCTAAATGGTGTTTGAGTTGTTTTCCTGAGATGGATTTAGCTGGGTGGACTCTTTGATCAAACGTTAGTGCAACCGCAGCAGCTAATGTGTTTAACCCCAAATCCACACCTATTAGGGTTGGCTGTTTTAAATTTGAAATGCCTGGTATATTAACTGATACTCGGATTGGAGTAGCCATTTGGGTAACTCCATCTTTGACAAGAAGCCGTGACGATCCGATTTTCAGTGATGGTACACCTGAAATTGCCTGACGAAGAAGCTGTTCAGGTTCTCCACCAATAACTACCTGAGTTCTCATAGCAACCTTATCGATTGACACTAGAATATTATTCGTAATTGAATCAATGTAAAACCGTGCGCCATCAGTTGCTGTCTGGGGCCATTGACAACGTTTTTTTCCTGGCCATCCTTTAAGATAATCTGAGTGAGAAACCAATCTCGGAAGGCTCCGTAAGGGACGAAAATTTGGTATGCCTTGTTTCTTTGCCCATTTTGCCCATTTCTGTATTCCTTGATCTGTAAGAAATCTCTCCCGTCTTCTTAGATTAAACCAAACAAGTGCTTCCTTTGATGCTTGGTTAAGCATTTTCGCGGATAATTGTGAAAACCATTCATTGCTTCGAAGTTTGTGGTAAATTTCTTTGATAGTTCCTTTTTTTTCTTCCAAGCCAATCAAGAAAGCATTAATTGCTCTTGTGTATTGGCGACGTAATTTTCTGACCAAGTTTGTGGATATATTCGGTAGACGCAACCACACCGTTCGTGTTACGAAATCTGTTTTCATGAAAAGTGTTTTAGTCCATTGCTGTTGTCTATCGACTGTAGCCACAAAGCATCACTAAAGTAGAAAATTGCAAAGCTTGGTTATATTTTCTAGAGACCTTTGTATAATTGAAATCACCTTCCGGCAAGAAGTTACTAGATAAGATTTATCAAGCACCCGTCTTTTCCTATACGCGCATCGGGCCGGTAGTCTAGTTATCCAGTTACAATTTGTGCTGGACTAGAGCGGTATGATGCGAGAAGGAAAACAGGTTCTGTTTTTCTCGCAAGGTTTGGGACCTCGTGGTCCCGAGTTCGAATCTCGGCCGGCCCACCACTTTTACTTACCCAAGGTTTCACAACACTTTTATAGCGGGGACGATTGGTGCTGTGTGGCGCGGTCATAGAAGCTGGGTCACACCCGGTCTCGTCAGATCCCGGAAGTTAAGCCGGTTTCGTCGCTGTGAGTACTGATATCCGAGAGGCGTCGGGAAAATGGTGAACTGCGCCACTTCTTTTCCTATAATCTTGTGGTTTGATTCGTGTAACGGTAAGCAAAGGTTTTTATGGCACGTTGAAACCGTTCCGGCAGCACGCATAATTCCCGTGACCGATGATGATGCAGATTACGGATTTCAATTGGATTTTTCAAATAGGGTTCCTGGTCGTATTTATGTTCATTTATCTGTATGGCCAGCGGTTGCAGACGTATATTTGGACGCGCCAAGCTGAGGCGGGAGTCCGTCAAATTGAAGTGCTGTCCACGCAGGGCAAGCAGGTTGCCATGCGAGCCTTCAAAGATCTTAAGGTAAAAGAGCAGGATATCAAAGCAACCCTCGAAGATTTCATGGAATTCTTTGTCATTGAACCAGTAAATGTCGATCCTGCTGGTGTTTTAGGTCGGTTGGAGCATCTTTTGGACGTGCGGAGTGATCGGTACGAAAAATACATCCAAAGAATTGCTCCTGATGCATCACCGGAAAAACAAGCCAATGCAGAAAATGTGTTAGCGGGTACTATGGCATTGTATTATGTTTTCCGAGTAGTTCGCCATTTCCTGATTATGGGTAAGAAAACAAAGAGCATCTACTGGGTCATGCAGCTTCAAATGCAATTGCCAATGATTATTCAAATGGCCAAAGCCTATTTTGAAGCAGTCCGAGCTTTCGCCGATGGCAAGCCGATTGGTGACGGAATGGGACCATTAGCCGTCGCCCATTTTGCCCGGGAAATCAATGCCAATGAACCTGAAGAAATCGCAAAGCACACTACGGCGGCTTCAGGGGAATTTGAGGGAAGAAATTTGTGGTTTGTTCGAGCCAAGGGCTATGGCGGGCATGTCGGGAAACCAGGTGAAGGCATCAAAATCTTAGTTGACCGACATAAAAAGAAAATCACCCGAATCATTACTGTCGATGCTGGCTTGAAACTGGAAGGCGAAGAAAGTGGACACGTCATTGAAGGCGTTGGTGCGGCCATTGGAGATCCTGGACCCGAGAAATTCAAGATGGAAGACTCGGTTGTTAAATACGATATTCCCATTGATGCCATAATTATCAAAGAGTCCATAGAGGATGCACTTGGTCCAATGAAGAAATCCCTCGTGGATGCAGTCCCTAAGGTCGTAGAAAAAATGAAAACCGCAATCCAACAGCGCACAGTAAAAGGCGATACTATCATCATCGCAGGAATCGGAAACACAAGCGGCATTGGTTAAATTCACTGAATAATTCCAATTTTGACTCGTGGTAAACCTTTTTCAGCAGAACGTTAGAGCAAGGAATGAGGATTGCGTTTTGTCTGATGAACCGTATGAATGGGTAGCTATTGGTGGAACTTTCGACCGCCTTCATAAGGGGCACAAGACGCTCCTTCGCCGAGCTTTTGAATTGGGTAAACAGGTTCTCATCGGGTTAACGACACAAGAGATGGTGAAGCATAAACCCGATTGGGAAATTATCGCTGATTATGACGAACGTAAAAGTGAGTTAGAAAAATGGCTGGAAGATGAGGGCTATAGTGAGCGGTATATTATCCGACCACTTCACAATAAATTCGGACCCGCTATTACGATGCCTGAGCTCCAACTCATTGTCGTTAGTGAAGAAACCTGCCCGGTTGCCAAGGAAATCAACGAAATCCGTCGAGAACATAAGCTCCCCCTTTTGCATATTGCCGTTCTTACCATGGTGATGGCGGAGGACCAAATCTCAATTTCTTCAACGCGAATTCGTGCAGGGCAAATTGATCGTGATGGTCGCCTCATTTACCATGAAGTGGCAACTCATTAGGCAAAGCGTTTATGAGGCACCGTTTCCGTTTTGGTGCTAGCAATGAAAGGATAATGGCTGTAATCGAGGACGAATCTGAAGAAAATCTTCTGATGAGGATTCGTGCAAAATCGCAGGCACACTGGAGCAGCGTTGAAGGTTATGCGGCATGTGACAGGCTCCTGCTTGATCTATGACGTGTCGTCAAGAGGTGATTGTGGGGGCAACCCACGATGTCCACACTTCGACGCCGGGTCGTCTGGTGTTCAATACGCTCGGCATATTAAGAGAGGACCTGTCGGAGGTATTACGGCGTTCTGCCCACCTATGATGATGGGGCGTTAGTGTATCGATCTACAGAACATTGGCGGCCCTCCACTTCTGGATAATTACTCGGAGTCGGGTGAAGACAATAGCTGATCACCGTCATATCACGTTCTCCCAATTTCTTCAAAAACGACTGGGAGCGAAAATTCCTCCAGACCTTCTCCCTCGCCGTCTACGGATCTTAGGCCACGTTGCCATTCTCTGGTTGAATCCGAAAATCGTTGAGCATAAGAACTTGATTGGAAATATCGTATTGGAGTATGATTCAAAGATTCACTCCGTTTTAAGAAGAACCGCCGCGATTTCAGGTCCCTACCGACAACCAGCGGTTGAACTAATTGCGGGTTCACCTGATACCGAGACCGTTTTTAAAGAAAACAATGTCATTTTCCATCTTGACCCAATGAAAGTCATGTTTTCCGTGGGGAACAAATCGGAACGTCTCCGGATGAGCCAACTTGGATTTGATGAGTTGGTTATT
>JBHLNC010000231.1:0-4078 GCA_048937435.1 Promethearchaeota archaeon
GCACGTCGTAAACGATAATCCTTCGTTTGACCCACTGCTACACGCTTCCCAATGTAATCCAAGGCGTTTTCCTGAGTAGCTTTGGAGTCTTTGGGAACTACCAAGGATTCGGCAGCGTGGAAGCTGGGAATTAATTCTTGGCCTAGATCGGCATCATCTGTTATCGCAGTGACCACGTCTCGATCGGTGACTAATCCAAGTGCACGCATTAACACGACGAGAGGAATCTTCCCGGGAACTGATGGAAAAGAAACCCGGAAGGTATGATCAGCACGGCGTTCCATCGTAACAGGAGCCCGGAAGCCGCGAGCGGTTGAAAAGACCTTAGCCATATGCGTGCAAGAACTACTGCTTGTGGCCTCCTCGATAAGAATCCGATTAGGCGCTAAATCCTCTTGTGTTACTAACACTCGTTCAGATCCGTTTATTATGAAATATCCTCCGGGGTCTCGGGGATCTTCACCGGCTTCAACTAATTCCTCAGGCGTCATTGCTGCGAGGCGACAAAACGCAGATTTGAGCATGATGGGAAGTCGACCCACATATACGCTAGTG
Source organism: Promethearchaeota archaeon (assembly GCA_048937435.1). Taxonomy (GTDB): domain Archaea; phylum Asgardarchaeota; class Hermodarchaeia; order Hermodarchaeales; family Hermodarchaeaceae; genus Hermodarchaeum. Next base: position 556 of record JBHLNC010000231.1, read on the forward strand.
GTCTCTTCATCATATTCCATCCCTGTTTTTTCATCTCGATATACGGGTGTCATTTCAAGATAAATAGGAGAAGAATACGTAAGATTTCGGATTCGTGCCTCGGCAGGAGCAATATTACGAACCGAACCGTCCGCTTCCCGAACTGACGGATTCTGAATTTCCACCCGTCCTAGACGGACATAATAATTCGGAATATCAGGCTCGATTTTCCCTACATCACTTACAATACGTTGAATACGCCGTTCAACAAAGTCATTATAAGAATCGAGATGCTGGCGGACTAACCCCTTTGACGTAAAAAAGGATTTCATAACTGCCCAACGGTCTTCAGACGAAATTGCCATATTCTACCCTCAGCAACGAACCTGCTCAATTTACGACGGCTATTTTTCCCTCACCAGACGGCACCATGCTTCCAATGAGCCCATATAGCTTAAGCCCGCACGAGAAGACTTGGAACCCTGTGTCCTATGAAGCAGAACGGGAACGTTGTCTCATTAGCAATTTTGCCCAGGCAGAAACATGCGGCGCCAAACCAGCCGTCGCTCCAGCGAAGCAGACCGTCTGCGGAGTTAAGGCGACAATGTACAAACGCCTTTTTAAGCTTTCGATTAAACATTGCAGGTTTCGATTAAACGCTTCGTGAACTACCCAGTCCTTACAGATTAGGTTTCCTGCTTCAATGCTTCAGCCACTGCTGACAACTCCACAGGCCCTTCCCGAGGTTCCCCCGGTGTCATGATAGCCTGAAGTCCTATCATCTTTATGTTTTGCGCGGCATTAATATCCCTGTCATGGTGGGTTCTACATTCTGGGCATACCCAATCACGATTTGATATTTGAAGTCCTCGTTTCGTTAATACACTGAAGAAAAGGAAATGGCGCCCGTTCCGGGATTCGAACCCGAGTCCTAGGAGATCCGCAGACCAATGAATCATCATTGACCGTTGACAGTCCCAGATGATAGACCTGGCTACACTAAACGGGCGCAGTAATCTGGAGATTATGCGAGTTAATTTAAAGGTTACTCTGGTAGGATTGGTCCCGGCGCCCGGATTTGAACCAGGAACCATCTGGTGTCTGCGTTGGTTGACACCGCGTCATTGCCGTGAGGCTCGGGGTGCGGTAATTACCTACAGCCAGACGCTCTACCAGGTTGAGCTACGCCGGGACAATGCGAAATGTAGGTTGGGTTGAGTGGTTTATAAGCGTTTTCAAACAGTTTCACGGAAAATACGGGTAAGGGTAGTAATGACATTGGTTGCTGCGGTTTGTACTGGTTCGGATATAGGTTGAGCAAATTCGTCAGTCAGGGGTTGAATTCCCAATACTAGAATGGTTGCTGTTATGTTGTTTTCAAGGTATTCGATGAAGAATGTGAGAGGAAGTTGATGGGTGGAAAAGGCGATACCGCCGATGTTGTCTTTATCGATAAGGCGGATAGTTCCGGGTTCGGATTGCATAAGCGCCGCATCAATTAAAAGAATAAATTCTGGTTGTTTCTCGATTAGAAGACTGATGAAATTTTCGGGAACTGTATGGGCATTTATGAGTTCAATTTGAGTGGGAGCTTGGTTTTCTAATTGGGTGATGATGTATGGTCCAATTCCATCATCGGCTTTGAGATCATTACCAATACCTAGTATCACACTCTTAGCTGAATTAGTAAATTCGGTTTTGAGTCGTTGTTCCCAAGATTCCATCAATCTTTGGGAGACGGGAAGAATGTTATATAGCTTCGCTTCTTTTCGATTTGAATAGTGGTGCCTGAAGATGGCAAAAGAAAAACCGGTGGAAAAAACCCCTTCGGAAGGTGAAAAGTCTCAGCTTCCAGATGAAGCAATTCCAGCGAAGTTTGTAAGAGGGGGCGTAATTGTGAAAGGAGAATATGCGCCCGTACTGTATCAAGCCGGATATTATGGAACCTTGAAAGGCACTGCTACATTGACATTGGAACCTGAGGAAGCCTTGTTGCTCAGCCGACGGGAACGCATTCAAGTTCATGACGCGAAAGGTGCTGAGCTCGAATTTCCGGATCTACTTGAGCGGTTGACCGAAGGACATCCTGGACTCTGGACTCGCTTCTTGGTTTACAGTGATTTACGAAGTAGGGGATATGTCGTTCGTACAGGATACGGGAAAGGCCTATTGTTTCGCGTCTATCCTCGCGGAGCAAAATTGAAAGAAGCTACTGCAAAATACTTTGTTTGCGCTATTTCAGAGGGGTCACCCCTGAAAGTAACAGAGCTAGATACCTTTAGCAAACAAGCGAAACGCAATCGGAAAAAACTCATGCTTGCCGTATTGGATCGGCAAGGCGAAACCACCTACTACCTTGTAGCCCCAGCCGATATTGCCGCTGAAAAATGAGAAAATGGCGGGCCCGCCGGGAATATCGACGTCGTGCGCATTCGACGTTTTCGAACCCGGGATCTCCGGCTTAGGAGGCCGACGCCTTCTCCGGGGAGTTCAATCCTATCCGGCTTGGCCACGGGCCCAGTGTTCTTTCAAGCCAAGCAATTCGTGCCTTATGCATGTTACGTTTTATCGCTGTAATAGCTTGACACCTTTTTCTTGACCAACATAGACGATATCAGCTTGATTGGGAAACAGACCACTTTCAATGATTCCTGGAATGGATTTCAAATCCTTGTCTAGCTTTTCAGGATTGGAGATTTTTGGAATCGTCACATCCAAGATGAAGTTTCCATTATCGGTGATAACTGGACCAACTTTCCTTTCAGCCTGACGAAGCATGGGTGAGCCGCCTAGTTGTTGGATGCGATCCATCGCAAGTGCTAGCGCATCGGGAAGGACTTCTACCGGTATGGGAACCCGAGCCCCCAAGGTTTTGACTAGTTTTGCACTGTCAACAATGATCACTAATTGTTGAGCAGCTTCAGCTAAGATTTTTTCACGGAGCAGAGCTGCACCACCCCCTTTGATGAGCGCCAATTTGGCATCAACTTCATCCGCTCCGTCGACTGCACAAGGCAAGCTGGTTACACAGCCAAGGGGAATAGTGGGAATTCCTACATCATGAAGCTGAAGTAACGTAGCATAGGAACTGGGCACAGCTGTAATCGAGATATCCTCAGCTGAGATTTTCTCAGCAAGCAGTTCAATGAAAATCGCAACGGTTGACCCCGTTCCTACACCTAAAATCATCCCATCTGAAACATGGCTAATTGCCGCTTCTGCAGCATGGCGCTTTTCCATATCCGTTGTCATTGTATGGCTCACCTGCAATAGATTGTATGCATAGCACTTCATTCTTTAGACACTTAAAAATCTCTCATAGAAGGCTTGAGAAAGTAGTGGAGCCTCAGCCGGGATTCGAACCCGGGACCCCTGCCTTACCAAGGCAGTGCGCTACCATGCTATGCCACTGAGGCTCACATCCTCTAATGGTGCCGAGGGCGGGCCATCCGCGAAACCCACCCGGTTTCGATTCGAACCCGCGACCTCCAGATTTCTCCGGTGCGCCAGTCATCATCTTATTCTGACCCTGGGGCAAAGCCCT
>JBHLNC010000232.1:0-4073 GCA_048937435.1 Promethearchaeota archaeon
GGTGAAGCACTCATAGGTAAGGGACCAGAAATATCTCATATTGACTTAATCATTGGAGATAAGAACGGGCCAGTTGGAACCGCCTTTGCACATGGCATGACAAACGTTTCACATGGCCATTCCCCGCTATTGGCAGTGATTCGACCGAATCTGCCACCGAAACCGCATACGCTCATTATACCAAAAGTTACGGTTAAGGACATGGGTGATGCTGAGAAAATCTTTGGTCCAGCCCAAGCTGCTGTAGCAAAAGCAGTCGCTGATGCCCTAGAAGAAGGAATTATTCCTAAAGAGAAAGCGGATGAATGGGTCGTTATCTGTAGCGTTTTTATTCATCCAGATGCGAAAGATTACCGGCGAATCTATCATTACAATTATGCAGCGACAAAGCTTTCGATTCAACGAGCCCTCTCTAACTATCCTCCTGTGGACAAAATTATGTACGATAAAGATCGGGCAACACATCCAATCATGGGCTTTCGGGTACCACGGTTGTGGCGTCCACCTTATCTTCAAATAGCATTAGATATTCCTGACCTTGAAAGAACTAAGAAGATTATTGGTGCGTTACCACGAAGCGATAATTTAATTCTGGAAGCAGGGACTCCGCTCATCAAACGGTATGGAACGGCTGTCCTAAGTGATTTAAGAGAAGTTTCGAAGGACAAATTCTTGGTTGCAGACCTGAAAACGCTTGATGTAGGGAAGGTGGAAGTTGACTTAGCCTTTGATGAATCCGCTGATGCTGTAGTTGTATCTGGACTAGCGTCCCTAGAAACAATTGACCAATTCATCTATGAAACCAATCGATTGGGCATATACTCCTTTGTAGATATGATGAATGTAGAAGATCCTGTTGCAAAACTTCAGAGTCTGAAGATGCCACCAAATGTGGTAATAATGCATCGCGGTATCGATACTGAAGGTCGTGCTGAGCACAAGTGGGACATTGTAAAGACGGTGAAAACGGCGTTCAAGGGTAGACGCCTCCTCGTTTCAGTAGCTGGTGGTATCCGACCGGATAATATTAGTGCAGCGCTCAAAGCCAAAGCGGATATCATTGTTGTTGGGAGATATATTACACAATCTCGCGATGTCGAAAGGTCAACACGAGAATTTCTCACCCAAATGCAGGGTGATATTGATCTATTCCGAGTTCATACCGAATAACCGAATATTCTCGCTTCTTTCGAATTGTAAGTTCCAAGTTGGTGAGTGGTCAAAACACATGTTGAATAGAAAAATTCAATAGGTGACACAAACCTAAAACATGTAAGCAATCTAACTGGAAAATTGCTGGGAGTGTATTCCTAAGATGCCTTCGGGTGTCAAAAGACTTGTTCTTGATGTACTCAAACCACATGTCCCGAACCTTGTTGACATTGCAGGGTTAGTAGGAAAGGTTGGGGGTGTTGTTGGCGTCAACGTCTCCCTTGTTGAAGTCGACTCTCATACAGAGTCTATTAAGGTAACAGTTGAAGGTGATAATCTCGAATTTGAAGAGGTTAAAGCCGCACTCGAAGCTTGTGGAGCTTCTGTTCATTCAATCGATCAAGTTGTTGTTGGACGCACTGTTGTGGAAGAAGTAAAAACCCATATGGAGAATGGTGGTTAAACGCCGATTGCCCACTTTGAATTTTCAATCAATGCTTCTACGTGAGGTGCTAAATGCTCGTATAACGAGTTGTAAAAGACCTTGGGAAGCAATTGTAGTACTGTAAAAATGCGATTCATCAATCCGCTTACTACGGGTTCGAGAAGCTCACGACGATTAGCGATGTGCGAAGTTAAAACCGCGTCAATCGCCGTTTCTTCTGCTAATGCATCAATCAATCGATATATTGGTCCCATTTTTTCAAGGAAATAAGGGAGCCCTCTTTCATCGTATAGAATGATTATTCCTAGCTTCTCGACAATACGCTTGGTATACCAATCAATACTCGAATCTTTTGCGGCAAACGCCTCTTGAAATACCGGATCTGCAGGTTGTCGCTTTGTCCCTTCAGAAGTGTCAGACGAAAAATAGCTTCGCGGTACTAGATTCGGGTAGGTGTTGGGGTGTCGAAAAGCGATGTAAAGTGCTGCTGCAAACAGGGCTTCAGGTTCTCTTCCAAGGTCTTGGGTTCCTAAAAGGCTTGCAAGAATTCGTAGTGATGGAAGCATCAAATCCTGGCGAACTTGCTTAGACAGGTAAAGGCGGTACGCGTCTTTTAAATGAATGATAGGTGCTTTAACGTCCGACCTTGCTGTACCATTCACTCCTGTCTTCGACACCAATTGTACTAAGCTCCATAGAGAATAACTCTCTCATTTAAGATAAGTAGTCCTAAATATACTTTAGGCGTGTCTAGTTAGTCCTTATGGCATTCGGTTGAACGACTAAGCTAGCACTTCTTTAATTCGCCAGAAATATGCTTTCGTTCAGTAATCTTCTATCAAGAGCCCATCTTAAACTAGTGCTCTTAGGTCATATGACCTGAATCTTCTAAGAATTGCAATGATTCAGGTGAAAGTTCAGTCTGAATGAATTTAGCTCCTTTCTCAGTAAGCGCGATTTGTGTTGCTGATTGATGTTCTCCGTAAATGACTACAAACCCTTTAACGTTCAATCGTTGGAGAGATGAAAATACAATCTGATTAAGTTCTTCGCGAGTAACATTGGGCTTTCCATCGGGTCGTTGGAACTCTGGAGTATGTTTGAGGACATGACGTAAAGACGCCATAGATCGGCGCCGTGTCTCATGCGGATTAGAGTAGAGCCATAACAATAAGATGAAATCTACAAGTTCTCCAGAAAGCTGGCGCTGCATTTGGCGCGCAATATAATAGACAGCCGGCATGTTCCTCGCTCCATCTATTTGAGAACGGTTGTGTGACATCCTCCCCTTCCTTAAGGAAAGGGCTTCGGACTTTTCCTTGCCGTTACGCTCGTCGCCGAGGCGCGTTGGGCCCGAAACTTACCAGGTTCTGACGCTGCTCCGCCCCACACCGACCCCTCATTCCAGGGAATTTCTTGCATCGGCCGGAGGGGGCTTCATGTGCGCAGATGCAGCCCTGCCACCTGATGACTGGGGCAATACCGCTCCAGTCGGGCATACCTATGTAAAATACGAGAAGTCCTATAAACAACCCGATTCTTTATCGTGGTGAGGAAGGGGGCTTCGAAATAGAGTCGGGCGGTTCATCTCCTACCTGAAGGCGGTGGACTTCTCTATGACAAAGTTCAAACTTATCAATAGTTGTTCTCCGATTAATCGCCCGTCCATTGGTAAGTTCCTTTAGGCGTTTTAATCACATATCCTTGACCTTGGAGTAGCTCCAGAGCTTCTTCGCTATCCACTTCTGAAATAGATTCATTCTCAAGTTGTTCAAGTAGCTGGGTGTGATTAATTGGCGTAGACGAATTTCGGATGATATCAGCAATCTTACGGGCTAGCTTAGTAGGACTCATTCTTGATGCTACCATTTCGTTACTTTTGGCTTTATCTCCTACTAGACGTATTTGCCAAGGTTTAGGAGATATCAGATGACCTGAACTGATGAGTCCTTCTATTTGTCGCACTGTCCAATCCCAAGGAATCCCTGCCTTTTGACATTCCTGTTCTAGGTCCTGTAAATCACGTGTTTTTTTCCGAGCATGCTGGTAAAGTATTTGTTCCAGTTCACGACGTCTGGTTGAAGTCGGTTGGTGAGATACTTTTTTTTCTTGAATCTGATTCAACTCTACTTGCTCTTGGGGGATCAGCGGCCTAATATGTGCCCGTGCTTTCTCTACTGCAGCCATGAATTCCTGATGGTGTTTTCCGGTTTGATATAATTGAACACGTGTTCTAGCTGTTTTGGCGTCCTCGATAAAAATAGCGTTTAACGGATTTATTTTGAAGATACGTTGACAGTAGACACAAAGTCGAGTTTTTTGGCTAGTTGGTGCATAAGTATATCGTCCACATTTTGGACATCGGATGATATAAAATCCGGATCGAGGCATCAGCACATTCACTGCCACAAGCCTAATTAGCCTTTCCTGTTTAAAGTCCTCAGTTGGGAATCACCATATGACCTTTGGATTAGAT
>JBHLNC010000233.1:0-4064 GCA_048937435.1 Promethearchaeota archaeon
CACTCCGGTTGTATCTTGCGGTGGCTGGTACGACGGAAAAGGTCTTGCTGGTGCGCTTGCTATGGGTGCAGTTGGTATTCAAATGGGAACACGTTTCATCGCAACTAAAGAATGCGAATTCCATGATGACTACAAAGGCCTCATTCTCCCTGCAACCGATGAAGACACGGTTATGACGACTGGTGCATTTGGTCCGATTCGTTTGTTGAAAAATGAGTACTCGAAAGAACACGGGGTAGCTGTTCCAGATCGTGAAGCAAGGATGGCTGAAGAAGCATCGATGACAGCTGATGATTTACTGGATGAAATGGAACGCTATGAACTAGTATACAAAGGTGACGTTCAAAAAGGTCCTATCCTAGTTGGACAGACCGTCGGTGGCATTAGTAATATTCCAACTGTAAAAGAGGTTGTCGATAGCATCGTCAAAGAAGCAGAAATACGACTGAAAGCCGTAAGTAAACTTGTAAGCTAGAACGACAAGTAAAATGTAGATAGAAGGGACTGGTCTTCATTCAGTCTCTTGTCTGTTTTCTTTAGCTTGCATGGAGAAGAGAACAGAAGGATTAAGAGGGCGCGAGTGAAAAATGGCAGTGGTAGATGTCAATGGCGTCTGAGATTGCTGAAGAAACTGAAGCAATCAGCGAAGAAGTGCTAAGCGTCATTGTAACCACTTTAGTAGATAACCAGACTGCTCAATCTGACCTTCACAGCGTTCACGGACTTTCCCTCTACATCGAAGTTCAATTTCCGGGACGAAGTGACGCTGTACTCTTTGACATTAGTGGCAGTGCCCAAGTTTTTCGTCATAATGCACAGGCTTTGAATTTGGACTTCTCAAATCTTCGAGCGTTGGTTATCAGCCATTTTCATCATGACCATTTTGGTGCCCTGGCACCAGCCTTGGAACTTATCCGACATAATGACCTTGTTACCTTTTTACCTGCTCATCATGACGCGATTGAACAGACCCTTAGTGAAGCAAATATTCAACGGCAGATTGCTGACGAAAGTAGGTTAATTCGGTCTGGGGTAGCTACAACTGGAGCCTTTGGACCAAAAACGCTCAAGGAGCAGGGTATAGTCGTTAATGTGGAATCGAATGGGTTAGTTCTCTTGACAGGATGTTCGCATCCCAAAGTGGGTCAGATGATTAAAGCTGCAAAGAAAATATTTCCAGGTCGCCCCCTACAGGCAATAATTGGTGGCTTCCACCTTAAAACCGAAGAAGAAGGACAAGCCGCGGGAGAACTCTTTCTGAAGGAGGGTATCAGGTTAGTATCTCCCTGCCATTGTACAAGCAGGGCAGCGAAAGCGGGGATTCGCAGTGTCGTAGGTGAAGGCGTGTACCGGGAAAACGGATCTGGAACAACCTTTGAGCTTCGATGAGCATTCTCAACACAGATAGAATAACTGATTCCCTTCCATCCAAAACAAATCAGAATCTGTAATTTCTCAATAATACAAGGTTTGTCAGTAAATTAATGAGGATGAGGAGACGAAGCTTTAGGGGTTTTCAATGAAGCCACAACCGCTTATCTTTACAACGGTCGTATTCCCCCGAAAAGGTTCAGAAACCAATACACTTCTTCTTGTTGAAAGTATCCGATCCTTTGCTGGAATGTTATCAGAAAATCCTATTTGGATTTTCACGCCAGACTCAACACAGCAGTTATCCACTGCTACAAAAAACCGATTAGAGGCTCTCGATGCCAAACTTATTTCATTCGCGCTCGATGAATCCAAACTCCCTTTCTTTTTTGCTAGCGAACTTCAAGCAATTGCTTTTGCAGAATCAATGGCAGAAACGGACACAGAATTGCTTGCTTGGCTGGATTCGAACACACTTGTTCTGAAAGAACCCAAGGAATTCCTTATACCAGATGCTAAGAGCTTAGGATTTCGACCAGTACACCACACATTAGTTGGCTCACGCTATGAAGAACCACTCGACCCATTCTGGACCCAAATTTATCATTCCTGCCAAGTTCCTGAGGAACGAGTTTTCCCCATGAAAACACATGTCGACAATGCCATAGTCCGTCCTTACTTCAATGCGGGCATTCTCATCACACGCCCCACGAATCAGTTATTCCGAACATGGCATGACACCTTTTTCGGGATTTACCGGAAGGCTGAGTACAAAGAATTCTATCGACAAGATGAACGATACCACATCTTTGCCCACCAAGCAGTACTTTCTGGTGTAATTCTCTCTCTGTTTCCAAATCCAGAGCTCCAAGAACTGCCTCCCACATACAATTATCCACTCCATCTTTTTTCAGAGGACGTTTCCAAAACTCGCCCATCTACGCTAGAAGAACTCATCACTATTCGTCATGAAGGCTTTTACCAAGACCCTGAATGGATAAAAAAGATCCCGGCGAAAAACACTTTGAAGAATTGGATTTCAAAACGAGTGACAACTTACCTATGCGATTTATGAATTCGCTCCTCAACTAGGGATATTACTTTAACTCCTGTAGAATTTGGTTCACATCATCCACAAGTTCAGGTGGCTCATTAATTACCTGCAGAGATGAGAGGAGCCTGGCAAGAGCTTTGACTTGGGGTCTGGATAGGCCTGAAGTCTTTTGATCCCGTGCTCGCTGCACAAGGGAATGAATTGCCGGATAAATCTGGGTAGTCAAATAATCGAAAAGGACTTCACGTTTATTGATGTCAACATAATGTAGTTCCACACCATATTTGTAGCATGCACCAAGTATACGATCACGGATTTCCTCAGTGGCCACACCAGTAGGAATGACAACGATTGGAGAACCTTCAGGCATCGCAACTTTGTTTTGTACACAACGTCCCACAGCCTCGTAGACATCGCCAGGACTTCGAATCCATTTCGCTTCCGCAAGAAGCGTTCGATCCCCAGATTTCGCCAAGATGTCGACAACACCACCAGGGATAGTCGCCTTTTGTTCCACCTCATATCCATTGGCTTCAAGATAACGTCGATAAACACTCAAGAGGAGATATTCAGACATCGCTGGCACACCACAAGTTAACTGCTACGAATATCCTTTTTGAGACTGTCGGAAAAATCTGAACCACCCAATTAATTAGATAATTTCTCTCAGATACGAATGGGGATGTACCTTTGAGCTCGCTGACGGGCTTTTTCACGCTCTCGTTTGATTTTTTCTTTTAATCTGAGTTTCTCTTGCTCTTCCTTGGTCAATTCTTTGGCACTTGAATCAGACATATCTTCCATAGCCATTCCTCCACCTTCATAATTATATGAGGGATTCCAGCCTAAATAATTACTGAGTAATTCTAGTTTATTCTTAAGAGCAGGTTGTTATCGTTAGAAATTCTCGTATCTCTTGGGTAAAGATTCCATATTACAGCAATACTCAATTTCATACTATTCATGTTTCTTAAGTCGGCGTTTACGCAGATACCAACCAATATTCACTGTTACACAAATGACTAGAGCAAACAACACGATAGAACTTAACAATGGAAGCACATCCTCAAAATCAAATGGTGGAAGCAATCCCACATTTATCATAACTAAATTCCGAACCTCAGCTCGAAATCGCGAAAGGTCCTGCCATTCTTCTGATCCCCCAATTAGGATGCTATTCACATTGGAGAGCATGATATAACCGAGTTTCGTTATTGGATTAAAATAGAGAAGCCCAGTAAAACCTATAGTGGAACCTCCATGACCAAAAATGCCGTGGGAGAAAATTTCCAAGCCTAATCCATAACCTTCTGAGCGCAGTTCTTTTTCAAGATAAATATCGTTAAATTGACTATGTGTCCTTTCTCGCATCATAACTATAGTTTCTTGCTGGAGCAGTTGAAAACCATCAAACTGTCCTTCATTCATTAACGTAATTATTAGATGTCCAAGGTCACTTACTGTACTTCGCATCATATATTGTCCATTCCAGATAGGCAACGCGATATTTGAATCAACAACCCGTGTGTGAGGAATGGCATGATGTCCTGTATAATCTGAGGCATTGAATCCAGTATTCTGCATCCGAAGTGGCTCAAAGATGTATTCTCTCATGTATTCGGAGATAGTCTGGTTAGAT
>JBHLNC010000234.1:0-4062 GCA_048937435.1 Promethearchaeota archaeon
CTATAGAGTTCACTGTATCGACCGTTGAACAGATTCCTGTCTCTGGATTGTAAATTCCTACTTTGATTACGACTTTTTGGTCAGGATTGTTAAGGTTGTTAAATCCATTGATTAAGTTAACGGCTTTGGAAAAAGCGTGACTATCCACTATGGCAACTGTCGGCTTCATTGAAACCACATATTCAGTGTCGTCATTGATGTCTATGAATGTTTGAGTATTACTTCAAACAACTGGATTTCGGGTTTCATTGCAGCTAGGCTAGTTGCCCAAGGAACTCGGGATGTGAAATCGAAAGATACGCGGAGAGGAGTGTCTGCCAACCCTGCTATTTTGATTTCTTTGGCAACTTCGTGTACCAGTCGTTTCCATACATGTTGATAGCCCGGTCGGATGCTTGTAAATCGCATGATTATACGGGCTTCATCTCCCAAGATGAAAAGCTGATCAGGCTCAATTCGTAATGGAGCACTGGCAGCAACAAGTTTGTCTTTGTCGAATAGGAGTACTGCATGTCCGTCTTTGAGAACACGGTCCTTGAAATACGCCCTAAATGCATCAACCGTTGGGAACGCAGCGGATAGGTAAGGATCTGCTTGTGAAAGTTCAACAAGCATGTCAAGATCTTTCTTTGTAGCTTTTCTACCTGTGAGTTTGCCAGTTTTGTCACTGATTTTCCAGTTAGCTGCTTCATTGACATCATAGTCATTGACGTAACGATAGAGCCATTCTTCTTCGACAAAGCCTTTCTTGTGCCAATAGTCAAGTTGTTTTTCTGCGATTTTTGAGGTGAACACGACGGTAGTGGCCAGTTCCCGGGTTTCTTTTCGTGTTTTGAGAAACGCGGATACTTCATCAAAAAGCTTAGCTTGGACTTCTGCTGGAGCATTGGGCATTGCCCAAGGATATCCAATATAAGTACGTCCGTTTTCGGACCCCGAATCGCGTGATGTGATGTAGGCTAAGGGTTCACCCTTTTCGGTTAAGGCATACCAAGTCATTTTGGAATCTCGGCTGAGATTTCGTTGTTTGATTTCTTCTGCTCGTGCTGGGAGCCCAGAAGCTTCAGCGTAGATTTTTGCCTGGAGTTCGTCAAGCCCTTGGTCGGGCTCATAATGCCGATATACAACTTTCAAAAATATTCAACCTCCATTAAATTAAGAGAACATTTCTCGTTTAATGAGAAAATACTATCATTAAGTAATATATAATTATTATTATTTAAGAAAAACCAAGTGTTTTTCAACAGTTTCTTGCATCGAAACACCATGCTCAGATGCGTTCTAAAGGATTTAATCCCAGCAAATTGAGACCATTGTTAAGAACTTGACGACAAAGCTTCACGAGAAGGAGCCTCGCACCCTTCTTTCGCGGAGTTTCCGCCGTCAGCACAGGGCAGTGATTGTAAAAAGTGTTGAAAGCAACACACAGCTCGTAGATATATTCCGCAAGGTGGAAGAGTTCAATTCGCGTACCCCATTTTTCTCGCTTCATATCCTGGACTATCTCGCGGAGAATGGCAGGGTAGCGTCCGAGAAGCTTGAAAAGTTCGGTTTCATAGGGGTTGACTAACTCGCTTATTCGAGCCATTTTTGGTGCACTTTCTTTACGGAGAATAGAACTTGCTCTAGCATATGTATACACCAAGTAGGGTGCCGCATTACCATCGAAACTAAGTATTTCATCCCATGTAAACACAATCTGTTTTTCGACAGCGATTTTTAGAAGCGAGTAGCGGACAGCAGCGGATCCAATGGCTTCGGAAACCTCACGGATGAAAGCAGGGTCGGCTTCAGGATTTCGTTTTTTCACTTCTTTGCGGGCTCGTCTGGTGGCTTCTTTGATGACTTCGTCGGTACTGAATCCAATCCATGTGCCTTTTCGTCCTGAAAATTTGGCATCAGGGAGTGTGACGAATTCATAAGCAAGATGATAGTAATTGGCGGCAGCTTCTTTGTAGCCCAGCGTTTCTAGTGTTAGGTAAACAGTCCGTTGTGCTAGTCCTTGGGGCATGCCTATGACATTGAAGATGATTTGAGCTGGACGATAGTGACCCGGGTCACCAGTATGAGAGGTCGTCCAAATAGTTTGATCTCGTTTTACTCTTGTTTTGAAAGGTTTGTAAAGGAATGGATCTTTGATGATGCCGAACTTCCAGAAATGGAATGCAATGTCTTTCCCAGTATAGGTTGCGACTCCATCGGAACGAACTAATACTTTGTCGGTGTCAGTCAATTGTTGAAATTCCTCATAGATGCCAAGATCAACAATGATGCAACCTGCCTTTTCACCTGTCGTGGGTTTTGAGGTGCCAGGTGCATCCAACATTTTCTGTAGGGCTTTTGCAAATAATCCTGAATGGGCAATATTGCTCTCCCATACAAGGAGATCATGTGTTACGTTGAGCAATGCATGCGTTTTGTGTTGTGCGCGAAGAACGCGTTCTGACATTGCTCTTACTTCTTTTGCGACCTCGTTATCTCCTTCTTCCATTAATTTCAGATATTTTCGAACCTGGGCTTCTTCATGCTTTTTTTGAGCTTCAACATAGAGACGCCCAATAATTTGATCATATTTTCCTTTGTATTTGGGAGGCTCAAGATGTTTTAAGCCCCAATAGGCTACCGCGATTTGGAGTCCGAGGTCATTGATATAATCCATCCGAGTGACCTCGGCCCCCATCGCTTTCATGAGCCGTGCAACAGTGTCACCTAGGACCGCGTTTCGAGCATGTCCAATATGGAGGGGGTTATTCGGATTCACAGCAGGATACTCGACCACAACATGTTTGTCGACAAAGAGATCCGAGGTTCCATAGGCGTCCCCATTTTTTCGGATTGCATCCACAATGAGTCTCCGATAGGGAATGATGTTAACATAAAAATTCACATAAGGTCCCTGTACAACGACCTGCTCAATAAGCGGGAATTTAACTGGGTCGAAGACCGCGAATTCTTTTGCAATCTCTACAGGGCTTTTTTTTAGTTCCTGAGTCAGGTGGAAGGCAGCAGTACAGGCTAAGTCTCCGTGTTGTGGGTCAGCAGGAATCTCCAGATACTGACTCAGATCACGTCCACTAGATATACGGAGAGCTTCAATGACTTGATTCCTGAACTGTTCCCATGGATTAGTCATGGTAATCGGTATCCTGATGAGAGTTTTCGAAAGCCAGCCTTTTCTCTCTTTCGACTTCCCCCAATAATTGTATTAGCAAGGTGAACGAAATGATTAAACGGAAGTAATTCTTAAATCGCGTGCCTACACTGTGAGGGCCCGTGGCCAAGTGGATACGGCGACAGGCTTCGGACCTGTAGATCCGGGGTTCAAATCCCTGCGGGCCCGCCATACACCTTATTAACTTTTACCGATGACAGATGACACCACAATCACATACTCACAGGGAGAAAAATGGCAGGATTAGTTCCAAAACAGCGTCCTTGGTTTGCAGTGTGGCCTGAAGCTGTTCCGAAATCTCTGGACTATCCTAAAATTGCTCTCTGGGAGTTCTTAGCTCATTCTGCAAAGAACCGTCCCCAACAAACTGCGGTGATACACAATGACCAGCGGATAAGCTATTCGGAGTTAGATCTCAGTTCCCAGCAATTTGCGCTAGCATTAGATCAATTGGGTGTAAAGAAGGGAGATCGAGTAGCGTTATTCCTACATAATGTTCCCGAATATATTATTAGTTACTATGGAGCCCTCCGACAAGGAGCGGTGATTGTACCAATGAATCCGCTCATCAAAGAGGAGGAGTTTTGCACAATTTTCTCCAGCACTTTACCAAAGATTCTGGTGTTGGACGAGGTTCTGTGTTCAGTTGCGACTCCGAGTTTGAATGAGTTTTCCAAAGTGAACACGATTAGTGTAGGATCCAAAGAAGAACCAGAACGTGCTCAGTCTTTTGATTCACTTCTAACGCGTCAAGAAGGACGATTGAAGCAAGTGGAGATTAATCCGAATGACCTCGCCGTCATTCAATATACTGGTGGAACAACTGGTGTCCCGAAGGGGGCTATGCTCAGTCATCATAATCTCGTCGTAAATGCACTCCAGAATTGTAT
>JBHLNC010000235.1:0-4048 GCA_048937435.1 Promethearchaeota archaeon
GTTGTTGTAATACGGGAATATCGACGTTTTGACAGGATAGAAGGTTATCAGCCAATTCCGGTACTAGAATACAAGCAAATGGCTGGACGTGCAGGTCGACCAAAATATGATACTACAGGTACCGCAATCCTCATCTCGCGCAATGAGAGCGAACGAGATTTTCTATTAGACTATTACATTCTTGGTTCACCTGAAAGTATAATTTCAAAACTTGCGAGCGAATCAGCTCTGCGGAGCCATGTACTCTCAACAATCGCCATGAACTACGCTTCGGACAAGGAGGGTATCATGAATTTCATTCAGCAAACTTTCTTTGGTCACCAACGAGATCCAGATGAAGTCGAATATATGATTGATTTGATTGTGAAATTCCTCAAAGATGAAGATCTCTTAGTACAATCTGGTTCGCGATTACGTGCTACAAAATTCGGTCGACGCACCTCTCAACTTTATATTGACCCCAAGTCCGCTGTCATAATACGCGATGGTCTTACGAAAGCATCCAAACAAATAGACCAAACAACAGATGTCTCCTTCCTCCATCTAATTAGCCATACACCAGATATGGCAAACCTATACCTTCGGCGCGGAGAAGATGAACGCTTCCATGACTATGTAATCGAACATATCGATGAGTTCTTAGTGACTATTCCAGACCCCCGGTATCACCGAGATCGCTATGAGTTCTTTCTAGCCGAAGTTAAAACAGCCCTTCTCGCAAAAGCGTGGGTCGAAGAACTCCCTGAGGACCAGCTCATTAACCAATTCAAGATAGGATCAGGTGATCTCCTTCGGCTGGTGGACACACAGGCTTGGCTTCTCTATGCCTGTAAAGAGATTGCTCCACTTTTCGACTGCCAAAAAGTTGTTCCGGAATTAGAAGAGTTAGAACTTCGAGTCAGATATGGTGTAAAACGCGAACTAGCAGAACTGGTTGAACTCCAAGGAATAGGCCGTGTCCGTGCTCGATTTCTCTTTCGTGCAGGGTTTGTATCGAAGAACCGCATTCGAGAGGCACCCATTGCCCAACTTGCGGCTGTTCCTACAATTGGTTCCCAAATTGCTCAATCAATTAAACAACAATGTGGTGGAGTTATCGACCCCGAAGAAGAACAAGCGTTAAAGGCAACACGGCGTCAAACTACCCGACAAACACAACTGACACTTGACTAGCACTCTACAAATATTGGGGTTTCAGTCATGCCTACTGGACTGTTCTACCATCCTGACTGTTTAAAACATGACATGGGGTTCGGGCACCCCGAACGACCTGAGCGACTCACCGCAGTTATGGACTATCTAAATGAACGCAAAACCTTCGATAATTCGAGTATCACACTGGAAACACCATCTGCAATAACCATTCCCGAATTGGAAAGAGTCCATCCAAAAGAGTACATTGACCTAGTTCACACGGCTTCGGATCGAGAAAGTCGATTTGATTCCGATACACGTGCATCAAAGGGGTCATGGAATGCCGCACTTCTAGCGGCTGGTTCTGGAATTAAAGCCTGGCAAGAAATCCAAGCAAAAAATCTTGACAATGCTTTTGCCCTAGTCCGTCCACCCGGGCATCATGCTAATGCAGAGATGGCCCGCGGGTTTTGCCTTTTCAATAACATCTCGGTGCTTGCCCGGCATATCACTGAAACCATTCCTAACAGCAAAGTTCTAATCCTTGACATTGATGCCCACCATGGTAATGGAACTCAAGAAATCCATTACACCGAATCCCGCATCCTGTATCTAGGCATTCATCAAGACGGACGAACATTATATCCTGGTTATTCCGGTTATATCGAAGAAGTTGGAGAAGGACCAGGCAAAGGCTATAACATCAACCTCCCCCTCCCTCCCGGAGCAACTGATTCTTCTTTTCTTCAAGGACTCACTGTTCTTTTTCCTCAAATCGCTAAACAATTCGAACCGACAGCCATTCTAGTTTCTGCTGGCTATGATGCACATTTCCGCGATTATCTCACAGGACTTCAGTTCAGCGCCACAGCCTTTCTCAAAGCTACAAAACTTATCGTCGAAGTAGCTCAAAAGCACTGTAAAGGACAAGTTGTTATGTTTCTCGAAGGAGGTTACGACCTACAAGCCTTGTCGGAATCAGTCTATAACACTCTTGTCGGTTTAAGCGGAAAGGGTCAACCTGTTGATGAAAACCCACCTGATGAGGATCCCCGTATCGGGAAATATCTGGACAAGTTAATCTCAGAAATGAAAAATGCTCTCAAACCTTGGTGGAAGATCAGTCTCTAATCTTTGAATAGAAGAGTGGTGGGCCGGCCGCGATTTGAACGCGGGATCACCTGATAGGGGGCTTACTTCAATTCAAGTAAACCGCGCCCCAGGCAGGCATCATACCATTCTAGCCTGTGGTAGTCACCAGTTGGGATCTAGACCACCGGCCCACGGGCTGGTCTCTTAACACTCAAGTCCTTTTAACTCCTTTTCCTAGTCCGTCTCTTCTTTCTTAATGAACCCTTCTGCAACATACCAGTCAACAGCCGCTCTAAGTGTCTCTTCCATAGTCATGGAGGGCTTCCAGCCTAGTATCTGTTTCGCTTTTTCATTTGAATACCAGCGATCACTATTAATGGCATCGACAGATTTCATATGCCAAAGATAGGTTCTTTCACCTCTGTGTTGAAAAAATCCGATTACACCAACACCTAGTTTAGCAAATATAACTGGAACTTTTCTTTTCGGGGGTTCAACTCCAAGCTGATCTGCTACCACATTGAAAAGCTCCTCATAGGTTAGCGCATCATCTGTACAAATGAAAAACGTTTCATTTGCCGCTGAACCAGATTTCAATACTACAAGGAATGCACTTACCAAATCATCCACATGCATGAACATGATATGTTTTTGTCCATCACCGGGAATCATCGAAATTTCTCGATTAGCAATTGCCTTTATGGTTTCTAATCCTAAGTATACCTCTCCTGGACCTACGACACCTGAAGGACGAAGAATAACGTACTCGAAACCTGCTTTATCTGAAATTTCTCGTACCGCATTTTCTGCCTGAATCTTGCTTTTTCCATATTCATACATCGGGTGTAATTCGGTTTCCTCGGTAGCTGGAGGATTTGCAACTGTTCCGGTTGTTTCTGTGGTTGAGCAATAGATGAATCGCTTCACTGTTGATCCGATACAGGCAGTGAGTAAATTACGGGTTCCCTCAACGTTAACTTGGTAGAGAAGATCTACATCCTTTGGGTAAAATTCGAAATAGGCTGCTAAATGAATTACGACGGGCGTTCCCTCAACGGCCTTCTTCAAAGAAGAAGAATCGCGCAGGTCTCCCTCTATTAATCGAATTTTCTTGGGCAGTTCTTTAACGTTGCTCGTTCTTCTTACCAAAGCAGCAACATCATGGCCCTCTCGTACTAGAGCTCCTACAAGATTTCGCCCTATGAATCCCGTTGCACCTGTTACAAGAATTTTCATTGATTTTTTCCCTCAAAACCATTTTCGAATTGAAATGCTCTTACTCACTCTCGTTTAGCTCTCTCAAAGCCAAGTCTTCATAAATGGGACCCTTTGGTGTAAGCGTACTTTTCTTCAACTTAATCGCTTTGACTCGAAACCTACCAAAGTCGTAGTTTTTGTGTTCTTCAACTAGCTTCATTAATTGGGCACGGTTTTCTCCACTACGGACTCTAGCAATCGTAAGATGCGGTGTATATTTTCGCTTCTCTGATGGGAATCCATGCATTCTAAGTTGTTTTCCAAGGAACTGCTGATGGTGAATGAGTTGTTCTGCACCCAATGTACATCCAATCCAAATCACTCGAGGTCGTTGGGGTCGGAAGCAACCGAGACCAACCAGTTCAACTTCAAAGGAATCACCCTCTACCTCTTCAAGAAGTCTAATTAGCTCCGGGATTCGCCCCTCCTCAACATTTCCAAGAAAGTGTAAAGTAAAGTGGAGCTTTTTTTCTTCGACTAGTTTTAACTTGGCTCTACTTGATTGGAGATCTTGTTGTTTTTTTCGAATGTGTCTAGTTACTGTTGGATCATCAACCTCAACAGC
>JBHLNC010000236.1:0-4045 GCA_048937435.1 Promethearchaeota archaeon
TCGGATGACAGGAGCCGATACGCGCTGCAGGACCCATTGCTGCAATAGAGGCTGCTGTTAGTAGGTATGTACCACCGCTGATGGCCTGCGAAGCTGGAGGGACATATACCAACACTGGAATAGGTGAGGTGGCAAACAGTTGCATAATCTGACTAACCGCTTCCAACTCTCCACCTGTTGTGCTCAATTCAATGATAATCAACCGGGCACTAGCATCATTTGCTGTTGTGATCAAATCTTGGATAGCAAGGGTTGTTACCCCTGTGATTTGCCCAGAGAGTTGATAGACAACGACTGGGTCTCCAATCTGTTTACTCTCAGTGGTACCCGTCGCAACGCTGGAGAACCCTAGGGCAAGAAAAAGAAGACACACTAATAAGGCAAGGTTCCTACGACGCAGTACCTTTCACCTGCTCAAAGCTAGAAAACCTAACCTAAAGAATTTACGGTTCTTTGTAACGAACCAGAGGAGGACACTTCCCAGAGACTGTTAGTCTGTTAGTCTCTTGATTCTCTACGTTCTTCTCGAGTCGGTTGTATGATTTCTGTATTGTTTTCCCGCTATTTTGACTGTATTTCTTTTCGGTGAATAGCTTTTTATCGTATTCTACCATTCGGTACCCTAGCACTTTGCTTGGGAGTTTTCATATGAAAAAGAACAAGTATCAATTTTTTGTAGTGCTAACTTTTTCAGTAATACTGCTCTCATCAATACCTATTCTAGCGATTAGTTCTGTTGCGTTCGCAACGATACCAATAGTTCAGATGATTCCCGTCGGAACCAGTTTCTATGTCGAAGATTTTACCAATAACAGTCTGGAAGATACCATAGTTTCTGAAGCACCTGGTTGGGGAACCGGGGTTATCACCAATCAACGACAAATGTCTATATCTCAATTAGATTTCTTTAATACTCCAAATCCGATTGTAGACGTAGCTGTACAAGGACGAAAAATCTACGCCACTGGTTTGAATTACACGAGTGTCATGAATACGGTATATTGTTTCAACATCACCGACCCTGCCAACATCGAATATATGAGCCACAGAGACTCAAGAGATGATCTTCTCACAGGTGATGTCGAGGGTGATATCTACTACAATGGAGGAAACTGGACAGGTGGATGGATTGGTCTGTACAATGTCAGTAATCCATATCATCTAGGTGGTGCCACCTTTATCACGAATTTTGCTATTGATGGTCCTGTTACTGATGTTGAAGCGCAAGGTCGATTACTCTTTGGTACAGCATATCAATCTGCTAGCTCTAGCGGTCTGGTTGTTTTAGATGTTGAAGACCCCTATGCTTCGTTCCGTATTCCTAACACGATTTCCTTTGATGAAGCTTTAGGTCTTGATGTTGTCGGTGACCTTGTCTATGTTGCTGATGGCACCTACGGAATCTATGTCATGAATGTGACCAATCCCTACAACATCCCAGGTGCTATTGGTTCCGTCGATACTCCCGGTAACGCCACAGATATCCTCATTGATGGGTTCCTCGGTATTGTTGCGGATGGACCTGCTGGTGTAACCTTGCTTAGTCTCATCGACCCCACTGATCCTATTGTCATAGGTACAATTGATACACCTGGTGATGCGCGACGTCTAGCCCTCCAAAGCAATACGCTCTTTGTTGCAGATGGCGCAGGGGGAGTTTCCATTATTGACCTTAGGCACCCGTATTATCCTCAAATAGTCGCAGAAATTTCTCTGCCTTATACTTGGGATGTCGACCTCTATGGTGGAATTTTAGTTGTGGGCACGGATGACGGAGTCTACACCTATCAAACTGGGTTGGGATTAACCGGACTCCCAGTTGTTGGATCCTATGGGGGTGGCTTTAACTACTGGGATGTCGTCGTTCGGGGTAATGTGGCTTATGTTGCTGCCAATGAAAATGTACTCTTCTTCAATGTCCAAGATCCTGCGGATCCAATCCTACTGAATAACACTTACGTTCCTGGAGCCTTCTTCCGAAGAGTGGAACTTGATGGTAACTACCTTTTCGTAATGGATTACAACTCTGGACTCTTCATCTTCGATGTCTCAGATCCAAGCGATCCCATTCTTATAAATGCCTGGGGGAGTGCTGGTGGAGTAGATGTTGATGTGGAGAGTGGTGTTGCCTATATCGCAGCTGGTCCTACTTGGGGTATTCAGATATTCAATATGTCAAATGTCAGGACACCTATCTTCATAAGTCAGATTCTAGGTGTTGGAAATGTGACAACAGTACAGGTGCAAGGTCCTCATCTATACTTCGCCTCAGATATTGGAGGGGCTGGTAATTGTTTCTATGTATATGATATCACAACACTTGCCGCTCCGGTACAAACCAGTGCCACTTGGACAACTGGTCTTTTCTACGATATCTTCGTCGATGGTGACGTTGTCTATTCTGCTGATACTAATTGGCCAATTGTATGGAACGTCACTGATCCTTCTAACGCCGTTTTTAATGGTGCTACTGGTTGGCTTTTCGGCAATCAAACCTATGCAGCATCAGGCTTTGGTACCTACATGTTTAGCAACGATCATCATCTAGGTCTCACCCTCATCGATGCCCGGAATATTAATGTCATTCAATATCAGGACAATCAATCCGCTGTAACTGATATCTTACAAATCGAAGTCTACGGGGACTATGCCTTTATCGCAACTCGTGATTCCTTGGATATCGTTCATCTCTACCGTAGTGCCGCTGGGACCTACCAAGTAGGCACAGATCTCTCACAATCTCTAAAGGTTTCAGATACATCCGAACTAATTGTTAATGCGACACTTGATTTCGCTGGGTATATCCTTACGGGAACGAGTATTACTTTTGCCCTTTCAGCTGATGGAGGACTTCACTGGGAAACCGTCACACCTGGGGTAGAACACACCTTTACTTATCCTGGGTATGACCTTCGATGGGCAGCCAACCTCACGACAAGCCATCCAGACCAAAGTGTACATCTCTATGAAGTTACAATTAGCTACGATCATACAGTTTTGCCTCCGCTTCAATTGCCTATAGAGCTAATCATCGCTCTGATTGCTGTGATAATCATCATAATAGTGATTATCATCGTGGTTATGTTACTCCGTCGACGCAATTCTGGGAAACAATAATTCTGTTTCCCTCCATCTCCTTCTTTTCATAGGTTTTTATTTAATATATTAATTTAGGAATTTATGTTATTTTGAATAGTTACTTGCAAGGGAATCTATGTTCCAACTCAAAAGTAAGAAGTTGTTTGGCAAATGCAAGCAGATTGCGGTGAATACGATAGTAATCTGTTTTTCCAAGAATTATGTCAAATAGCACCTGGTGTATGCATTTTAGACGACGCGCTACTTGGAAAAACCCATGGAGATATCTGTGGACCAACCGAGTCACTGTCCAGCTAACTCTGATTTCTTCACCAAAACGTCTACGTGCCTGCCATGTATATTCTGACAACATTTGTTTCGTGAATCGCCTGTTGTTCACTGCTTTGATGGCTGTTTTAGCGGCGAGAAATCCACTTTCTAAGGCATAACAAATTCCTTGACCGGTAAATATGTCAACAAGACCTGCGGCGTCTCCCACAAGGAGAATCCGATTGGTCGTTTCTAATACTGGCTGTTCCAAGGCAAGTAACATGCGCCCACGAATTTTAGGGATTGAAAACGGAGGTAATCCATGTCGTGTCGTAAAAGTTCGTGCAAGTCCACGTAATAGCTTCGGGACGTTGTCTAATTGCTTGGCCATGCCTCCTACTCCCAGTGAAAGACTGTTTTTGCGAGGAAAGACCCAGAAATATCCGAAGGGTATATTTAGGAACCAAAAACAAACAACTGAAGGGTCAAGAACGTCATTCCAAAGGCTTGGTGAAATCGGAACATCAACTTCAAGAGCGACACCAACTCTATCGGGATTCAAGGGTTTTCGAAGTCCTGAAAGGCGCCCAACCGTACTCGTCACACCATCCGCACCAATTAATAAATGCGACTCGAAAACTCCTTTTTCAGTTTTAACGATAACCCGATTATTTTGACTTTCTAGCTGTTGTAAAGT
>JBHLNC010000237.1:0-4034 GCA_048937435.1 Promethearchaeota archaeon
CGATGTTAACGTTCGATATATTGAGCGATTCCGCATCCACAATCAGACAACTCCATTAACCATCAGCAGTATGGGTGACACAACTTCAGCGATCGGAGTAGTGGCTAGAGAACATCGAACGGATCTAGTTCTCAAAGCGCCAACAACGGTTCCATTTGTCGAAATCCCCTATAATGTATCTAGGAACTTTGTGGTTTTCTATCAAGACCTGGATGCAGGAGGCGCAGGAATTGACGTGCAAGCCACCTCAATTCCATACATTGCCAACTGGACCCTTTTCAATTCCACAGCAGACCAAGTAGATTCTGGACAGCTAACCCCTGTCCCCGGTCAAATCGGCAACTTTTCTATGACCTTTGACGCATCCCTATACCTCGTCAATGAAACCTATCAAATCCGGTTTTTCCTAGATGCCAATGCGCCAGTTGACTATTGGCAGGCCTTTTTATCGGTAAGCATAGTCATTCGTGGACGCGAAGTAGAAATTATACCAGAATTTTATTCTTACACAGTATTCTGGAATGATACAGTAACTTTTGCTGTGTATTTGAATGACACCGCAGAAAACCAGCCTATTGTTGGTGCCGTACCTCAATATTTTGGCATTGGGTTCTCAGGAACCATGCAACCGACTGGTACACCTGGGTGGTATGAGGAAAGTCTTCATGTTGTCAGCATTTCTGTAGGCACGTACACTATCACCATACGAGCGCAAATTGCAGCATATGAGGATGCTACAGCCCAAATCCTTCTCCTGGTCCAAGAACAACCCACTCAAACAAAGCTCATCAGTGCCCAGACCGAAGATCAGTCGGGTTCCATTGTTATTGATCTAGATCCTACCGAAATTTGGGCTCCTGTTGGTGACAAGCTCATTCTAACCTTCAATTACACAGGGTATTGGAATCAGACTATTGCGAATGCCACAGGGAACATCAACTACCAAGTTGGTAACATGCCAATCGACTACCTTGGCAACGGGATCTATCAAGTTATAATCGATACATCCACGATTCCCATTGGGTCTTATTCCGCAGCTGTGGCTTTTTACTCGCCAAACTTCGATGTAGCGCTTTTCCCGCTAACCATGGAAATTCGCCTTGTTCCCACTGAAGTCTTTCTACTACATCCTGTACTCAATCAAACTATTTATCATGAGCTTTATGTTGGCGATTTATTCCGCATCCGAGTTAACTTCACTGACACCCATCATGGAACCCCCATTACAGGTGCTACATTGTTTCTCGACATCCCCAGCATTGGTGTCCTCAACCAGTTAATGGTTGAAGTCCCAGGATTACCCGGCGTCTACGAAGTTATCGGACTCTCTGCACCATTTGACGGATTCCATGATCTTACCATTCGTGGGGGAATCGAAAATCATGAACCTGCCGATTTTGTACTCCAACTTCGTGTACGAACCCATCCAATCACCCAAGGTGCCATTACTGTCGGTCTCATCGCTGCCTTAATTGGTCTCATGATTCTCATTGGGTGGCTCCTCTATACTCGAATTTTCGCCTTTCCATGGCTTGTCCGGAAAATGCGAAAAATGGCCGCTACACTAGGAAAGGGTAGAACACCAACACTATCAGGCCGAGACCAACGCCGGATTGATACTCGACCCGATCAAATGACTGGTTTTATGCAGGATGCGTATGGAAATGCTAACATTGCCTTTGTGGCTACAGCCATCCCCGCTTCTATTGCTCTTGATGAACGGGAAGCTGAAGAAGTGGACATCTGGCAAGAGCTCGAAAAACTTGAAGGCCTCGGACGTGACCAGAAGCTTGAGCTCTTCGAAGAGATGAAACGCATCCCACCCAAAGACCGCATCTGGTTCCTCGAAGACCTTAAACGCCAGATGGCGGACGGTACTCGATTTAGGCGTGCCTCTGTAGACGCCGCACCTGAAGGTCTCCTCGACGAAGCTGCGGAAGCACGGATCATCCAAGCCCGACTCGACGAGATACCCGCTCTTAGTGAACGTGAAAAGAAGACGCTCTTCAAACAGATCAGCGGGTTGCCACCCGAAGAGCAGGAAGAAGTCTTCAGAACTCTCCGAGAACAATACAAGGACCTTGATGAAGACGAAGAATAATCTAAGTACATAACCAGACTGTGCTTTGCTGTCGGAGTATTTTACATCAAAGACTACAATTCTGACTTCCTATAGCTGATTTGTTCAACTGTGAATTTCAGGAAATCTATTTAAATTCCTGTTCCGTGGTTCTAATTCAGTGGCTACTCCAGCCTGATACTACATAAATTGTTATGCCACTTGGAGAGAACACGAAATGAAAGTCCGTCATCTTGTCATATTGGCATTATTTGTCCTGCTCATTCCCGCATTTTTCACTCCCATAGGTCCCACCTCATTTGACCGAAATCTTACCGCTGATGCTGGATCACAATTATCAACTCTTGGAAATACGCCCTCCATTCCAAATGGCATGCCAATTATTCCTAGCCCTGATTATTTTGGGATTGGAACAGCTCGAAATGTAGCAGAATATGCCAATCGGACGGATGCCAGTCAAAATCTTCACTTAATCTATGATAGTACAACGGGCATTCGATACAACGACACTGCCCAAGCTGTTCTCCCGCCTGGCTGGGAAGGTTACATGCTCTATACTTACATTTACCAAATCGCAGAGAACAGGAGCTGGATACTAAATCCTGAATTCAACAACACCGCTCAATACTGGAACAACATCACATTTGATGGTGGATCCTGGACCAATGTTATCACTAACTATTATCGCGCTACTGGTCATGGGGCTGGTAATCCCGCGGTTGAATGTTTTATTGACGGTTTTGATAGGACCGGTGGTTGGTACTCATATGACCCACAAGACTATGCGCGTTGGAACCAGACTTTTCCTGTTCCTCCACGCGGTCAAGTTCTTTCTGCTTCTGTGAGCTTCGATTATTGGGTGCAAACCGATTCAGTCTGGGGGCTCGGATTACCATTCCAAGTATATGCCCGAGTTGATGGTCAATACGTCTATTCCATTGGATTTGACAATGTTATGGTTCCAGAAGCTACGTGGACTAACACGGGCATCCAAACCTTCTCACCCAGTATCGTGAATCTCAGCGATGGTCTTAACGTTCAAGTCGGATTGCGGTACACAGGTGATAGCAGTACGCGCTTCTCACCTGATCCCCAACCACGAGCACGTTTTGATAATGTGATTGTGTATATCCAAACGCTTGTCCGACCTTCAGATATCAATCTACAAATGAACGGCTTAGATATCATTGATGACACATTCGGTGTAGGTCATGTTACCGAAAATCAGCTAGGTAGTCCCTGGGTTTCTTCACCTGTTGTTGCAGCTCTGAACTGGACTCCCATAACATTTCCACCAGACCCTGATATGGACATGGATGTCACACTTATTGTTGATACGAATCTCTATGGTCAGAAGTTTGGAACTACACTTTATGCGCAAGATCCCTTTTCGCCTGGTACACGTTTCACGGCTACAAGTGGTTCAGATACTACTTGGAAAATGTACTATCAACTAGCAATGCCTACTGGGTATTGGAATGATCACTTCAACTTTACAATTCCAACAGATTGGGATATAGTCTTCGTCTCCGAACCACAATTACCCACAGTGAATGTGGTTGGTCAATGTCAGGGAGGTAACCTAGGAGACGGATACCTTAGTATTCCCTCAACGGTTATTACTAACAGTCCGGATGGTTACTGGTATATTGAAGCCGAATCTCACAATTATGTGGATTCAGCTGAGCTTCAAATCTGGGATGGTGGATGGACTCCAACCTCCGACATTAGAGCAGGCAATACAACACGTGTTGTTGCTCAAATTTTAGACGGCTCTAATAACCCACCTGCAGGGGTGACTTCAACACAAGCCAATGTAACCATCTACCAGCCCGGTGGAGGACTCTGGTATACTGAATCAGTAACTCCCACTGCTGCAGGTTGGGTTTACAGCTCAAGCTTCTATAATGCTGGCTGGAACACAACCGGAGGCACCTATTCTGTATCAGTAACT
>JBHLNC010000238.1:0-4012 GCA_048937435.1 Promethearchaeota archaeon
CAATTTTTCCAGTGCTCCGAATTGAAGCCAATAAACGTGTTGAACCCCTTGAATTATTGGCCTGGGAACCAGCACCTGTCGCTGTCACATTACAAGCTAGGAACACTGGGAGCATAGAGTGTGACGAAATCACTTTTAATGACACACTTCCTCCTGGATTCGAACCTCCCGATAATACTCAAATTCGCGTAAGAGTAGGCGACAAGCCCATAACTCGAAGTGTAAAAGTTAGTATCCGCCCTAAGGATCGAGACGTGAAACTTCCCCACACATTAACAATTCAACTCCATGACTTAACTGAGAATCATACACCCATTAAGCCAGGAGATACCGTAACAGCGAATTATATCACAGTCGCCCGAGCACCGAAGCCGAATCATGAACACCCATTACCCGCAGTCATAGAAGCGAATACTTTTCCACCCGGACCAAATGCTACGACTGATATCCCTGAAACTATGGCTCCAATAATTAAAGTGCGGTCAGTTGTTCGAAAGCTCCGAAAGACCCGAACTGTTGCGCCAACTTCTGAAGCTGGCGAACTTTTAGTCACCGTCACTTTTGTTAATGAAGGAGAAACAAGTCTTCAAGATCCAGAATTGCAAGACCTTATCCCACCAAACTTTGAATATGTGGGAGTACCTTCTGGTACGCCCGAACCCACTCTTCGAGAGACACCTAATGGCACCGTTGTAACTTGGACATTACCGACTATGATGAGCCGAGAAAGCTTCGTGGGTCGATACAAATATCGCCCCAAAGAATAGTGTGTGGTTTAGTAATACCAGGTTTCCAATTTCGGTTCGACCAAAGCCCGTTGGCTGTCATTTTCATAAGCTAAACAAACTGAGTTAAGAGGACACACTCCATGACAGGGAACATTGAGTAGATTAGTGCCCACATAACATTTCGATGTACAACCAGTAACACAAATAGGATCATCGAGTAAACAGCATTGTCGACCGAAATGCCAGAAAAAGTCATCCAACTCTAATACTGAACGTTCTGCGTGCGCTTCAACAATTGAGAAAGCCCCGCCAATTTTTCGACGAAGTACAATATCGGTTTCTGATACAACACGTGAACGGTTTCTAAGGGCATTCGCAAGACCTGACGACACTGTTACTATCCCTGTACGAAGTGCAATTCGTGTAAGATGATTATCCACAGGGATTTGAATCTCGACGCTGTCCGTAATCTCCCATAAGTTTCGACGGAGAAGGAATTTGAGAAACAGAAAGCTCTTCTTATTGGCGGGATCTTCATAAGCCTTGAATTCCGAGAGTAACTGAAGAAACCCTGGATGGTGTGTGTTAGGTTCTGTGGTGACCCGGTGATTCGCAACCTGGAGGAGCTTTAGTACAGAACTTTGATGTTTTTCCATTAACAGTTGTCCACCATTACGCAAAAGAATCGCGCGTTCCTCAGGATTGCGAATTGTTACCCGTTTGGGCTGGTCAACAGTAAACCAATTTTCAACCTTCTTCGTTGTGATATTTGCCATTTCTTTAGGATGAAAAAGATGGGAGTCTTCTTGAAACATTCGTAAACAAAGGTGCCAAAGGAGGTCCGCACCTTGAAAATATACATCATCAACAGATCCTTCAAAACTCTGACCAGGGGGGCTAGTGCGATGATCGATGCTTGTTACAAAGAAAAAGAAACGCGCCACTTCTTCAGGATCCACATTTTGGGGTGGAAAAAGATGTGGATTGAGAAAATCTTCAATTCCTGGTTGAAGTTCCCGAAGGAGCCGTCCAAGTTTCTGACTTTGAACGATTGAAATTTCTACTGAATTATCCACAGAAATGAACACCCCTTACCTCATGCAAATAGGAAGGAATAAAAGTCTTTGTCAGAAGAAACCTATGAGCAGTGATGCCTGGACCAAAAGACGCCAATATCGATGATGTTTTCCGACAAATGACTGAAATCCTCGAGAAATCGCTAACCCGAATTAATGAGGTTGAACAGCACATCTCGAAGGACTTAGAAAGCATTCGTCGCCAGTTAGATGCAGTTGGGGTTCTCAAGGATAACATTGCGAATCTGAATAACCGCATTGATTCATTGAGTAAGAAATTAACCGAACTCAGTAAATCGGAGCCACAGGAATTAAACCGAATGATGCTAAGAGCTATCAGCGAACTCGATAAACGAATGCAAATGTTCACTGTGTCTGAAGTATTGTCTAAACTTGAATCGGGACAAATCAATTCCCCACGACCAAGAACTAGTGCAAATGTGGTTGCTCCGGTTCCCACTGAAACACCCAAAAGTAGAGTATCAGAACCGTCCGTAAAGACCCCAACTACTCCTGCCTCTGAACCCGATCCTGCGGCATCTGCCAAAGCAGATGCTGTGTCAGAGACCGTAGGATCAGATCAGCCTTGGCGTGAACGAATGCGAGAAAAATATGGTCTGAAAAAGAAGCCCGGAAAGGTTTGATTTCTGGTTTGGATTACTTCCTTGAATTAGTAGCAGGGGATGGATTGTTCTTCTGCAATGCAAGGTACCGCCTTATGAGACGCTCCATTCGTAGGCAATATAATGCGTCTTGGGCCGCTTGGAGAGTTTCTGAGAGTAATTCTAGTGTTTGTGCATCAGCGGAAGAAGTTCTGAGATCACCTAGGGATTCAAACCCTTGAGCTATAGTTGCCGCTAGTTGAGAATAGTGTGTTACACTGCTGCGGCGTTGTTCTCTTAAGTTAGAAAGTAGTTCTTGGAATTGTGGTTCAATAGTTTCTAAACGCCCTTTGATTAGTTGGTCGATTTGGATGATTGTATCTTTGAGTTTTGAGACCTCTTGGTTGAGCTCTGTTATTCGATTGAATAGGTTATTGAAAGCTTGAGTGACAAAGGGAATCAAGGATTCGTCTTCGGAAGCAGCGGCAGGTGGACCTGCTTCAGGTGGAGATGGGGGCGGGGTTGGAGGAGGTTGTTGAGCCATGTTAAATCACCTTGTTAGGTTCCTCCCTTTTGCGAAGTTTCAAGCTGTTTTACAGCTTCGAAAACTTCATCTAGGTTAATTTTGTTGGTTAATTCATCAACGATTTCGATTACGACCCGAATCGCTTCTTCGATGTCTTTGAGATTGCTGAGCTCCTTAGCACGATCAACTTCTGCAATGAGCTGCGTTTCGACAAGTTGTCGCTGTTCTCTGAATGTCGTGACATCTCGGTGAATTTCTTGAGCCGCCGAATTGGCTTGTTTGACCGTTTTTTCCATCTGCTCTTCTAAATCCTGTGATAGTTGCTCCATGGCCGTTCGGGTGGCTGTTAGTTGTTCAGCAAGATCTTCAATACCTTTCTCGACTTTTGCGATTGCTTCTTTCACTGTAGTAGCATCTGTCATTCTTTTTCCCCTACTTACATTTTTGCGGCACCTAACCAGCTACTGTAAACTGGGTGTTCCAATTCATAAACCTTGACGGTAAGATGTGGCATTTGAGCTTTTATTTCGTTTTCAAGCCGTGAGTTCAATCCTGGTAGCATAGATCCTCCACCGCAGAGTACAATGTTTGTTGCGAGTTCGGCGCGTACACTAGTATCTACACGTTGTAATACCTCGATAACACCATCAGTTAAGCCTTTGTCTCCAACACCTAAAAGCGTTGGTTGGAATAGAACCTCTGGCGCCTGCCATGGTAGGGAGCCAACAGAGAGCTCTGTTCCCTTGTAAGAGAATTTACTGGTTTCGCTGAAATTTTCGTCTACAGCAAGGGGATACACTTTACATAAGGATTGTTTAATTTTGCTAATTACCTCGCCGTTTTTCGCGATTTCTGAATAGATTGCTGCGTGATTAGAAGTGCTTGATTCAGCTTGATGGAGTAGGAGCTTGCGAATTTCGGCTGATACAAAGAAACTACCCGTAATGAGGGACCTATTATGTTCTTCTAATAGGAAACCCCGATAGATTGGAGTGATAAATGTCACCGTATAGCCAATGTCGATAATCAATCCTGTTTTTCGTCCAAAATAGCCCCAAGTGAGAACTTGTTGAATTGCCG
>JBHLNC010000239.1:0-4011 GCA_048937435.1 Promethearchaeota archaeon
GTGAATTTTCCATAGAATTTGGGAAGTGTCTTTGATGGCATTTCTGAGGCTAGACTGCGGATTTGTTCTTCCAGATAGGGGTCTACTTCTTCAAAGAAGAGCACTTCAGTTGTTGTCTTGAGGTGGTCGAGAATCATTGCTTTGGGTAATGGAGAGATGGTGGTGATTCGCAAAATGCCAACATCTTGTAATTGGAGAATTTCCACAGCTTCTTGAATGTATTTCCAGGCAATGCCTGATGTTATAATCAATAGAGAGGGATTTGCTGGTCCATCATACCGATTCCAAGATGATTTTTCAAATTCCTCTTCACGAACTTTTTCCAGACGATCATGCAATTCGCTATGACGTAAATGAGGGCGAGGAAGATTATGTAATGGGAGACCATAATCGAATTTCGCAGTTCTTTGAGTTCGGGAAATTTTTCCTAATTTAAAGGGGGCCCGGCTGTGTGCCAATCGTGTTGTTTCACGAACCATAACAATGACGCCATGTTTTTCAGATAACTCAAACGCATAGGGGATAATATCCTTGGCTTCTTGGTGCGTAGACGGTTCAAGGACAACAACATCCGAATAGAATCCTAGCGGTCTAGCATCACCTTCGGCAGTAGAGCTGTGAGCAAAGGGATCATCGGCTATTACTAGCACTAGTCCACCAGGTCCATGACCGGTGTAAGCGATGTTGACAAGGGAGTCTAGTATTACGAAGAGCCCATTGAGCTTCATGGATGCTATGGCACGTAAGCCAGTCCAAGAAGCAGCAGTAGCTGCTTCAAAGGCAACTTTTTCGTTGACGCTCCATTCAACATAGATTCCAGATTCTTTTGAAACAGTGGCTAAATTTCCTAAAATCTCTGAAGACGGAGTACCAGGATATGCGGCAGCAAATTGGACACCCGCTTCAAGCGCACCACGCGCGATAGCATCATTGCCTAAGCCGATAACCGTGTCACCAGCTTTACCGGTCATTGGGGAATTACTCATTGCTATTCACACCATTGGAAGAGGCATAAGTATCATGGAGCAACTACGTGAGAGTCATGTGATAATAAAACCTTGTTGCTTCACGAACATGATAAAAGGCATCGAAGTACAAAGTAACACTGGCGTTAGAAAAAGACAAAAAACCGCAGCCAAAAAAGAAAGAACATTCGCGATAGTAATAAGGTGATCAAGACGTTAAAGCAAGATTTCGTTGCCATTGTGTTGTATGTCACCGCCATGTGTGTGGCAGTCTTGTTATACAGCTTTGGGTTCTACTTGTATGTAGTTCCCATTGTGTTTATATCCACGGTAGTTGGATGGGGATACTTCAATTATCGAAATAGATGGTGGAAGAAGAAAAACAAGAGAGACAGCGAGGACGGCGCTTAGGCGGGTTTCTCCACGAAATAAAACCTTTTAGTCACAACCAACATCCTTAGTAAAATTCATACCAGTTGACCTAATACCTCATTTCCAAGATGGATGATATTCTATGACCCGAAAATCCAATGGAAAAACGAAAGTGGTTGATTTTCATCTACACGTAGGAAAGCGTAAACACTGGAATCCAGCTATCCATGCACTTTTCAAGCAACTTAATCCTAGGCTTTATGAGATGCAAGATGAGATTATGACACCGGAAAACATCATTGGAATGCTTGATAGCTGTGGCGTCGATTGGGCAGTGGTATTGGCAGAAATATCACCCAAAGTCACTGGCGTGGTAACCAATGAATTCGTTGCTGAATTTTGTAAGAACCACTTGGACCGTCTTATTCCCTTTTGTTCGGTTAACCCCACCGAAGATCGTAATCCAGCTAGAACTCTTGAACATGCAATTGATACCCTTGGAATGCGGGGATTGAAGCTCTATCCGACATATCAGCACTTCTATCCGAATGCATATGCCTCCTCTGAAGCAGGAGTAAAACTAAGAAAACTATACGAAATGGCTGAGATTCTAGAGATTCCCGTTATGTTTCACACCGGGACTAGTGTTTTCCCGGGGGCGCGATTAAAGTATGGCAACCCGTTATTCTTAGATGATGTAGCCTCTGATTTTCCGAAAATGCCTGTTCTTGTTGTTCACGGGGGAAGAGGTCCCTGGTTTGATATGGCGTTTTACCTGACGCGCCTCCATTCCAATGTGTATCTTGAGAGATCTGGACTACCACCAAAGAATCTGCTACAATATTTCCCCAGACTAGAGACTATCGCTGACAAAGTGATTTTTGGTAGTGACTGGCCAGGTGTTCTGAATATTGCTGAGAACATTGAAACCATTAGAAACCTCGACATCATCGAGGAAGCCAAGGCGCAAATTCTTGGCGAAAATGCCATCAAACTACTCAACCTGGAATCGTAAACCCAGTAATTATCCTAGTTTATTTTGGTCGTGTAAAGATTGTGACAAGAGAACAGGTGTCAGCCTGGAGGCATTCATCACAAGTTCTATCCGTTTCAACTTCAACTGTCGGTAATATAAGAACTTCAAAACCCAATTCTTCATAATTCGATTTGTATTCTTCAGCACGATGTTCTTCAATGCTAAACCGTTTCTCCCAACCCTGTTCTGCTAACTCTTTGTCTGTTGGCCTATCCATTAAAATCACCAGTATTAGCTACTAATCGATTTCTTTTAGAACAGGTCATCAAGTTCATCTTCTCCGGGCATTTTGCCATGATCCTGAACATACTGTTGGAGGAGTTCGGTCTCACGTTTAGTATACATTGGGTCCTCTTCAAATTGAAAGAATTTCGCATTGGGCTGCATAGTTAATTGTTCCTTCAATGTTGTCTGAAGGGCATCTGTTCCTTTGATAACTAAGACTGTTTTCTCAGAATCAGCGAGCGTGAATACCCCGGGGCCAGGTGGAACAGATTCTATTTGCTCCTCTTCAAAGACAAGCCAGGCTTCAGGTGGCAAGGATGGGGGAGTCAGTCTAAGCCGTAAGTCGCATTGAAGACAGCGTTCAGCTTCTTTTTGTGCCGTGTCAAGAGGAAGTGCTAATTCCACCTCTTCAAAAGAAGAGACACGCTTTTCTGAAGAAAGCATTGGCATGTCTGCCCTTTCCCTTGTATGGAAGCCTTCGTCACGTCCCAAACGGTGGGTGATTATTGGCTCGACTGTAAGTTTTTCCAGAAGTATTCCAGTTCCACCAAGGAATACATCAATCTGCGAAGCTGCTTGACGGCCAGTGGCCATCGCTTCGACAACCGATGTAGGTCCAGTTACAACATCACCAGCAGCAAAGATCCCACTAGATTGGGTTTCCCAAGTGCTCTCCTTTGTAGTCAATGTTCCATTGTCTGTTTGCTGGAATTCCCACCCCTTGCTGATTTTCGAAAGGTCAACTGATTGTCCTACGGCAAGGAAAATGGTATCTGCGGTGATAGTTTGAGTGGTTTCTTCATCAAAACTGGGATTGAAACAACCGTCCTCATCATATACACAGGTACACTTGACTAGTTCTACTCCAACGACTTTGCCATCTTCACCAAGAATTCGTTGGGGTCCCCAAGCGGTATGGAGCTCGACTCCTTCATCAACAGCCTCTGCAATTTCCCATTCATGTGCTGGCATTTCATTACCCGTTTCTAAACAGGTGACAACCACCTTGTCAGCACGCAACCGGATGGAGGTTCGTGCAACATCAATCGCTACGCTTCCACCACCAACAACAATGACTTCTTTACCAAGTTCAGGTTTTTCTCCAGCATTTACTTTTTTCAAAAAATCTAATCCACTATACACACCAAGGAGATCATGCCCCTCAATAGGAAGACGTTTCCCTACTTGCGTGCCGATGGTAAGAAGAACAGCATCAAAATCAGCTTTAAGCTGAGTTAATGTAATTTTATCACCGATTGATGTGTCCGTCTGAATTTTCACACCCAGCTGCGTAAGAAGTTTAATGTCTGATTTTAAAACTTCCCGGGGGAGGCGGTATGTTGGAATTCCGGAATATAACATTCCGCCGGGTTCTTTGAGTTCCTCAAAAATGGTTACTTCGTGTCCTAATCG
>JBHLNC010000240.1:0-3982 GCA_048937435.1 Promethearchaeota archaeon
CTCGTTTTGGAGGCGGATGAGCCGTGGTGGGAATTCAAAGCCGTCTCCGGTGACACTGGTGATGGCTTTGACGTTGTAGGAAGCTGTGGTGGGGATGTCTTGTTTGAGAGGACCTTCGAGTTGAACCGTGAGGGTAATGATCTGTTTTCCACGTCGAATACAGGTGCCAGTCACCGTATTGCCCTGTTTTTCGATGATGATGGAGTCAGCAATCTTTTTCGGATACCCATGGTTTTCTCGGCCAAGCCACATCGGTGTATCAAGAGTAACCGGCATTGAAATACAATAGTTTCCAATCTCACCTTCGTATTGAGCAGAAAGAAAGACAGCGGCTTCATTGTACGGTGCACTGAAGTTAGCTTTGCCAAATTCAGCGATATAGACTAATCCGGTGGGGAGAGGTCCGGGTTCGAGGGGTGGGGGTAACACGCGTTTGACAAATTCTGGATCAGTAAAGAAGGAGGCGAATAGAAAGTTCGTGTTACCAACCATGGCTCCTTGAGCGTAGTGTTGTCTGCGTTTTTCTAATTCCTCGGGGGTTCGGATAAGACCCATAATTCTCACCTGAAGATATTATTAGGAGCCTTCACTTAAAAGAGATTAATTTTGTTGAGTGGTATTGAATGGTTCATAGATATAATGAAGGGTCAGAACAGAATCGAATGCCGCTTCTTACGGTGCTCGTTATCTGGGTGTTATCCAGTCCACTTTTCACAGTTTTACTGCTTTTCGTACCTCCGGACTTGTTTCTCATTTATGTTGGTGGATGGATTGTTGTTCAACTCATCTTTGTGCTTGCTTTGTCCGTTTTTGGTGGGTGGCGAATTGCGCTTGGAGCTTCGGTCCTTTTCCTTTTGAAGCTGTTAGTTCCGGTCACACTGTTAGCCTTATTTCTCCCGTTTCCGAATCCTTTGACCGTTGTATTCCTCTTTATGTCGGGTGTCCTCGTTGGGATAATTATTCTCAGCAGTGTTAGCTGGAAGCTAGCCTACCGTTTCAGTGATCCACACCTTATTCAAGGTGGGGCGGTCGTTGGGATCTTGGGAGGTACGATTTGGTTAATCGTTCTCATTATCCTGTGGGTATACTTGAGTCTGCTCTAGCCAGGTTATCTAAAAGTCGCCTTTAGTTGGTTCTTCAACAATGAGTCCTGCGATGAGGGCGAGTAGACCGGGGATCTGGCCAAGGAATATGAGTCCGAGGATGCCGATGACGATGAGGCCTGTTTTGTGTAGTTCTGGGGTGTGTCGCCAGCGTAAAGTGTAAATGGCGACGATGATGGTGGGGATGCTGCTAATAATTGTGAGTATGGGAATTAATAGTACAATCCAATCGAAGAAGGTGGTTAGCATTGCCAGTGTGGCTGGATCGATTAGAGGGGCTAGGCTTGCTAGAAAGCTTGGTAAGAAGAACCATGCCCCGACAGCCCCGACAATTGTGCTCACAATCTGGATAATAAATAAAATGCCCGCAACTAGGGTTAAAGTTTGAGCTGTTTTATTGCTCATTTTTCATGATTCACCATTTCATAATAATTAGGCTGTAATGTTGCCTAAGTGAGCTTATTGTTTCGTTGCTAAAAAGTTATACAATTTTTTTCTTAGGATTTGATGATGGTTCCGAGTTTTTTGCCGATGAGTTCGAGAAAGAGGGTGTTGCGTTTGAGGGATTTTTCGTCTTCCACGGTTTGGTTGTAGCTAATAGTGTAGAGGGTTTTGATGTGGTGGGTAGTGCTACGGATACGACCTAGGCTTTGTTCGTAACGTTCAAGGGAGAGGGTGGTGCCGTAGTAGATGCCAGTGTCGGCTTCAGGGAGGTCAGTGCCTTTTTCAATGAGTCGTTCGGAGGCGAAGAGGACTTTTGCTTCGCCAGCTTTGAAGGCGTTGATGCGGGCGTGTTGCATCGCCCCAGTCATCCCGCCATGCACGTTCGTGCTGGGTATGTTGTGTTGGTTGGCAACTTGTGTCAGATGTTTCGTGGTGTCAACGAAACGGCAGAGCACTAAGACTTGTTGATCCTCCTTGGTGATTCGGTCTAGCCAGTAGAGGAGGCGTTCCTGTTTTTTATCGGGAGCTTGTTCAGCCTCGCGGGTTGCGATTTCTTGCATGATGGTTTGGAATTCAGAGTTGGCGGTTAGGATTTTGTTGGTGATATTGTGGATGAAGGTTCGAAATGAAAGGAAGGTGCTTTCAAGGAGTCGTTGACGAGCGACAGTCATGAGGAGATATGCTCTGGCTGATGCGAGAAGGCGAGCAAGTTTCTGGTCATCTCCTGCGTATTCGTCTTTGAGTTTTTGTTGGAGCTCTTTTTTCGCGAGGAGGTCGGTGATGAAGAGTAGGATGCGATCGTAAGGAATCTTGGGACGTCCGGTGAGAGTCGAGTAGGCTTGGTTGAGGGGGGTAATGAGCTGCCGTTTGACGGTTGTGATTTTGCCATCGATAGTAGTGATCCAGTCGTCGAAGACGCGAATTCGTTGGAGACGATAAGTGGGTTTATGATCTTCGAAGTCGTCACCGACTGGGCGGATTTCAGCGACGCGTTGCTCGCCACCGAAGGTAGTTTTGAGTAGGTCGATTTTTGCATCTTGGGAAAGGGCTGCTGTAAGACCAATGACAATACGATCTGAAGCGTGATTAAGTAATTTCAAGAGGTTGAGGATAGGTTCGAATTTTTTATTCAGGCGATAGTTGCGAGCTGAAAATTCGCGAATGACGTGGTCTTCTAAGCGTTTTTGATCAATTTCATAGTTCAATGTCTCGGAGGCTTCGAGTTCTTGTTTAAGATCAGAGATGATTTGATTGAATGTTCGACCTTGACCAAATTTGCCTTCGATGAATTGGATGGTGTCGTTTCGGGGGCGTTTTTTACCATAGCTTTGCGCAAAAATGTCAAGAATTTCGTCAATTATTACCACACGAATTTTTTCTAATGTGCTTTTTTGAATTCGCTTTGTTCTTCCGGCTATTGCATTCAGCAAAAGAATTGGTGTGGCAAAGATGAACTTGGCCATATCCGCATGCTGCCGGGTCATTTGAGCGGGTAGAGTTTTTTCTTCATCCAATAAGAAGAGATACCCCTGGTCGACGAGGCCGTATGATTTTGCCATCTCATAGAGTTGATATTTCAGTTTTCGATCTTGGACCAGAAACAGTACTTTTTCATCGGGTTGAAGTAGGCTGCGTTCGATAAGCATCTCAACAATAAGGGTGGAAATGAAGGTTTTGCCCATCCCCGTGGGAAGAAGTAACAAGAACACCTTCTGTTTGTTGTTTTCTATGTAATTGATGACCTGGTCTCGGGCGTTTAATTGATACAAACGGGGTTGGTATTCATTCTTCACTGCCACACTTAACCCTCTTCAAATGTTTACGCGTGTCTGCCGATGAAAACAGACTTTATATAAATTTGGAAAATTGCTCTGATGGGTATCGACTGAAACTTACTTTAAAAATGTCTTAGATTTGTTCCTCAACACGATCTAGCCATTCATGGACAAGTGTGTTGAAGATATGCTCTTGCTCCATTTGTAGGCAATGGCCTGTTCGGTCAAGGACAGCAAAAGTGGCGCGTGGATAGTTTTCCAAGATGTTCCAAGCGTCTTGGTAGCCCACCCAATGGTCTTGACGTCCAACGAGAATGAGCGTGGGTTTTTCGAACGCCTTTGGTGGAGTGTCTACGTTGAAACTGTATTCATTTCCATATGTAACTAGTTGGTTCAGGAATGAATGGTCTGCGACTTTTACACCAGGTAGAATTTCTGGCTCATAGCGTTTCCAGTGCTCTGAAGTTTGAATCACCGCTACTTCAGTAAAACCTTCTTTTTCTGCAGGATTCATTGATGATAAGAACGCTTCATCTTGAACCAATACCGTTTTGGGAGGAAGTGTTCGATCCGCTTTTTCGGAAACCACTCGGGGCACAATCAGAAGCAATCCGTCTACCTGTTCCATGCGTTTGTAAAGTATTCCCCGGGCTAGATAGC
>JBHLNC010000241.1:0-3973 GCA_048937435.1 Promethearchaeota archaeon
CAAGTGTTAGAAAACGCGTTACTAGACTATGGGAGAATAAAGTCATTAGCCGACCCTATGTGCAGCTATCCTTAGCCATGCGCGATGCTGAGATTTGCCATACTAACTTGACCACCGATGGGACTGAACACGACGAAAAATTTATCGATAAAATATGTACTCATCCATCAGTAATTGGCGCTACTCGGGTTGGTACGAATAAATTTGCATCGGGTGGAAACGTTGCTGGTCCCACAGAGCTTTTTGAATTGGGACGATTTTACCGGGGGTTTAGTTGTGTTCAAGATGTGGATATCCAATTTGTCCGACCTGTAGGTCCCTCACCTGTACCACCCAGTCAGCTATACGTCTATCGCGGACAAAGAGTGACCTTCACAAAGCCGCAACTTAGGGTCCTTAGATTATTATGGCAGAATGCACGGATGCCCGCAAAGGAGATCGCCAAACAGACTAACTACTCCGCACGACGAGTTGGCCAAATTCTCCATGAACTCCAAACTGGAGGCGGTTTATACTTCATGGTCCACCAGCGACCGAGTATGATGGGCTCCATTCCGTTTTGGCTTATCATCGACTATGATGAAACCAAAATCGAACCGTATGACGCTGTAAAGTGGGTCTATGAGAAATTTCCCGATGCATATTGGAATGCCTGGCTATTTGCTCATAAGCCTACTCTCATGCATTTTTGCACGGCAGAGACTATTCGAACGATTTCAGACATAGTAAACGTCACCAAAGAGGTTCCATTTGCAAAACAAACTCGGTCAGAAATATTTAGACCCCAAAAATACTTTGTCGGACCTGGTTACATTCAATTAGGAGAATTATTAGGGCAACAGGTTTCAAATCACGAAGCAGAATATTACAGTGGGAAAAAAGATCATAGATTCTGATTGGTTTTTTAAAGTGACTCTAAATCTAATTTTGTTATTTCGAGAAGAATAATCATCAATTCTAGAGTTTTACTACTCTAATTTCTCTTTTTATGACTCCTTGTTCGAGTATGAACGATACCAAATTAGCACGATGAATATTTATTGTTAAGAGTAGTATTGGTTCATGCATTGGGTTTCTAGGTGTTCTATATGGATCCAGTTTACAAAACCATCTTACAAGAGCTAATGGCGAATTGCCGCATCACGTATAGAATGCTAGCAAAGAAAATTGGGCTAACGGCGACGAGCGTTAAAAAACGAGTGACGAAGCTGTGGGAGAACGGGGTCATTAGCCGACCCTATGTGCTGTTATCTCTGGCTATGCGTGATGCGGAAGTAAGTCAAGCTGAATTGATCACTGACGGGACTGAACAGGATGAACACTTTCTGACTCAGCTGGGTACCCATCCATTGGTATTTGCTGCTGTTAGGACTGGTCCACATGAATTCACATCTGCAGGAAACGTTGCCTGTTCCACACAGCTTTTTGAATTAGGGCGCTTTTATCGGCTGTTTAATTGTGTTAAGGAAGTGGATATTAATTTGGTCCGACCCGTGGGCCCCGCATTCTTTCCCCCTGGGCAACAATATATCCACCGTGGGCAAAAAGTGGCATTCAATAAGCCTCAGTTAAAGGTTCTAAGGTTGCTATGGGAGAATGCCCGAATGTCTGCAAAGGAAATTGCTAAACAGACGAACTACTCCGCACGACGAGTTGGCCAAATTCTCCATGAACTCCAAACTGGAGGCGGTTTATACTTTACTGTCCACATGCGACCGAGTGCAATTGGATCCATTCCGTTTTGGCTTATCATCGATTATGATGAAAACAAAATCGAACCATATCAAGGTGTCAAGTGGGTAGCGGAGAAATTCCCGCACATATTTTGGAGTTGCTGGTTATTTGTCAACAAGCCTACCCTCCAGCATTTTTGTACGGCTAATAATGTTAAGACGATTACCGACACTACAAACATCACGAGAACAGCTCCATTTGCAAAGCAGGTTAGAGCAATAATATTTAGACCTCAAAAATACTTTGTCGGACCTGGTTACATTCAATTAGGGGAACTGTTAGGTGAAAAAGTGTCAAATCATGAAGCAGAATATTATAGTGGAAATAATGATTATTGCTTCTAATTTATGATTTCCAATTTCAGAAGCCTTTCTTTGTTCAGTTTGTCAACCAAGTTCATTATAAAATTACATTGTCAGGGGTCTTTTTCTTCATTTCCCAATCCCCATAGCTTACAGCTCTTTATATGGTGGTTCTAGACTTAAACAGAACGCAACAACGGCGCCTCCCCACAGTTGGAGGGGCGACCAGTTGGAGGGAATACTAATGAGGTTAAAAACGCGTAAAGTGGTTACAATAGCGATCGGGCTGTGTTTTCTATTAGCTCTAGCCAGCGTATACGTTGAAACTACTACTGCTTGGCAAAGAAACCGAACCTATTTGGTATCTGCATCGGGAGATACATCGGGTGCCACCGATACAGTCCTGATTCAAACTGCTTTTGACAATGCTGTTGAACATAGAGGGAGTACAGTAAAGTTAGGCCCTGGGACTTTCTATCTGAATAAGGAAATCGTTGCTGTGAATTTTGATGGAACTTTCAGGGGTGCAGGGAAAGGAAAAACTATCATTCAAAACACGGAAGATCATCCGTTTCCCCTTCTCTCAGATCCAATCTTTGGTCTTGATGGTCCGCAACAGGTTGGGTTTGCTCAGATGTTTCTCTTTTACCAAAACGCAGACAGTGAGAGTACGGCACATCATCCATATACAATAAAAATATCTGATCTGACTATTCGTGTTGTGCGCGAATCCGAGGCATGGCAAATTCCCGGTTGGCCAGATTTCTGGCCGGACCCCACCTCCATCAACCCTATCATGACCGCAGGCATAGCTAGGATGGAATATGTTGAAGGCGAAATATCCTACTTTAACCTATTCTGTCAGAGGCTGGAAATCGAAGGAATCATCAGTAGTTCCTACTTCTTTTTTGGGTCCAGTGCAGCGAACGGCATCCAATTTGCCGGTTCTAACTGGCTTTATATGAGTCAATTGACCGGCGCCTTCTCAGTAAAGGATTGCAACTTCAAATCGATAAGCTGTGGTATCGTTGCCTTAGGCGTATTCAAAGACTCCCTACTCAATATCCAACACAATACTTTTGACGGTGTCGTGTGGGGGATGGAACTCTATCCCGGGAACACGTTATGCATCATCGCGAATAATGACATGCAAGGGGTTGGTACACTTCCATCGCTTCTTGGAGGCATTGGAATTAATCTCATGCAACAGACTGCTGGTCCAGGAAAAATCTTAATCATTCGAAACACCATCGAGTGTGCTGATTTCGCAATCGGGATGTGGCTCGATGATGGGACAGCATCGCTCTCTGGATGTGTGGTTTGCAACACCATAATCCTCGATGGTCCCAACGCTGTAGGCATCATTAACGATTGCACTGAAAATGTCAAATTCCATCACAACCCAATTCTTGGACC
This sequence comes from Promethearchaeota archaeon, assembly GCA_048937435.1. GTDB lineage: Archaea > Asgardarchaeota > Hermodarchaeia > Hermodarchaeales > Hermodarchaeaceae > Hermodarchaeum. The sequence goes on from JBHLNC010000241.1 coordinate 3,453, forward strand.
TTAAACCAGTGATAGCGAAAAAAACTCACAGCCATCTGGGAGGCATCTGCCTCCCGCTCCATCTTTTTCATTGGTGAACTGATAAAAAACCTCCAAACTGTCTTACTAAGTTGGGAAGGGTAAACAATGGAGTATTCAGATCTTGTTAAGGGCTATCAACAATTAATTAACAAACATATCGCGTCTGCTCTCGCAGATGACCATCCTGAACGAGTTGTGACAATCCATGAAACTGTGTGGCTCAGGATTCTTCTCATTCACAACCTCAAGAATCCTGATATGGTAAGACTTGTGGTTGAGGTGTCTTTTCCGAATTGGGTTTATGAGATTCCTATGGCATTCAATAATGACGAAATAATTAAGGAATCGTCACTCAGTCTTCCAGGTGTATTGAAGGAGATGGTAATCCACTTAGAATATCTCCAAAAATTGAGTGATGTGGGTTTTCGGTTAGAACTTTTAGCAGAGGAAGGGATTTGGAGTGCCTCGACTGAACTTAAACAACCTCCATCGAAAGAACT
>JBHLNC010000009.1:0-16487 GCA_048937435.1 Promethearchaeota archaeon
TGGTCCTGGAGTTCAGCTGATGAATTGAAATCAATCATTCAAAGGCTAGTTCGCGACTACTTTGCTGATGTAATTCGTTGGAATGCTGAAAAACCAAAAGTTCGTGAAGTGGCTAAACACTATCTCTTATGGTCACATTATGCCAATCAATTGGAAAAAGCCTATGACGCAGCTTTATCAAACTAGTAAGCCGACGAGCTTCCTTATTCTCCTTTTTCAAGAATATCTACTAATATCGGTATTGAAGCTAATCGTGCAATAATCCATAAATTCGAACGTCCACCCAGAGATCCGCCTCTTCGCCTCAACACTTGTCGAGCAAATTTTGTTAGTTTGGAGGAACGACGAACAAACGTTTCTAAGCGGATTGTTGTTTTGCTTCCCAGCTTAACTGGATTATCTGGAAGATTCTCATCCAACAATCGTTGCCCTTCTTTGGCATTAGGGAATGCCCATTTCTTGTATCCTTGATTCCACCAGGTTAGGATACTGGGCAAAAATCCGCCTTTCGTTCCAGCCGTTTTTCCAAGTTCAATTGTTGACGCAGGAAGAAGAGAAGTACTTCGAAGTTCCTTCCGGATCATGACCTTCGTTTCTTCACCCTTGGTCTTCAATTCCCTGGGAAAAGACCGGAATTTTCCGATTACCTCTGCATCGAGGTAAGGATAATGGAGTCTAAATCGGGCATGCTTACTTTCTTCCGCGTTAATCCAGACAAAATTATAATTTGCTTCCTCAAACTTTTGACGTTCAATTTCCGTAAACTCATCATCAGAAGCCCACACATGTGCTGGATACCCTCCACACAACTCATCAAGGCCTAATGCAGAAAACACGTGATCCTCATTATTACTAACCTGTGCAATGCGGAGCTTATGAGTTGTAAAGCCTACAGGGGCCATAGCATTTTGGATTGTAGTTCTAAGAAGATTGCAATGGTGCTCCAAGGTCATGTCTTCTACAACCCAATTGCATCCTACGTGATCAACCGTAGTTTTTGCATATTGCGTTTCGTCGCTTCCTTCGAATCGGAGGGTGTATGCTGTGACATTTTCTGGTCCTAGCAACTCTGAGGTTAAGGCTGTGAGAAGACTGCTATCAATACCACCACTAAGCCACACTCCCACCTTCTTGATTTTGTACCTCGTAATCCGCCGTTTAATGGATTCTCGAATTATGTCAAATGGGTGCTCAGTCGTAGGAATTGGCTCTGGAACCTCGTCCCACTCTAAGGTACTTTTACGAATTTTTCCTTTAACACAAGAATTAGGGAAAGGTAACTGTCCGTCACGCACGAAAATTGCAATGTTTTCCCAATCAGGCTGCATTGACATGAAAATCGAGCTTAGAGAGATATGCGATTCTTCTTGAACTTTTCTATATCGTAAACCAGCGCGTTCTTTCCTTTGATAAGAATTGATTAGAATTCACTAATTTTCTTTGCTCTCTTTACTGTGAATTCTGCAGTGCTACCAAATATGTAAGCTACTGGTTCAATGCCGAAATAGCCTTTGTCAATGATGACATCAAACGAGACCTTACTGGCAAGTGCTTCAGCGATTGCTATTAATAGAGCTTGATCTGAATCCGCTTCAGTTTCCATTCGATTTCGAGCAACATCGATATGACGAAGCTTCAATTGGTCGAATTGTGTTTCCATTCCCTTTGAATATTTTATGACAATGGCTGCTCGTTTTTTTGGATACTGCTTTTGGACTAGGAGGAGGATTTCCCCTAGGTGCTTCGAGGCTCCAAATTCTGGTCCAGTGAATGTGTGGGCACGGTTTTTATGAATACTAATTCGACTGGGGAAACCGGCTATATCATCAACAGTTACTGCATCAGGTAAGCTCATAACAAGTTGAGATTGAACTTGAGGAATTATGTTTGGAAAGGTTGATGACACTCGTAAAATTTCCATAGCTTGTAATAGATTCTCTAATATTTCTGAACGAGGATCTGGGGCGACACCTCTAATACAGACCTCACAAGTTTCTAATTCAGGGTTTTCGATTCGGTGCAACCGACATAGTAGACCTCCAATTTTCTGGCTTTGACAGAAAATACAAAGCTGTTCTATACTACCGTTTAGTGGTTGCCTTCCCTTTGACAATTTTTCAGCAAAATCTCTCGCTGCCTTTCTTACATCTGGGGTATAATATTGTTCAAATCGATCGATTTGTTTTATTCCTCTTGAAACACTGGCCTGTGTGACCCCAAGAGCCTTAGCAATTTGATTTTGAGTAAATCCAAACTCGGTAGATAGATGTTGACTAATTAAGGCTCGAAGCGCAGGCAATAATTGATTCGCCATAATTTCACACGGTGGGCGCACAGACAAGCACCGCCTCCATTATTTTATTCGTCTTCACCACAATAGCCCTGACTAAAAGAGTTTCCATCTCAAATAGCCCGGAGATAACGCATCAGAGCATCAGTAGGTTCGGGGAGGTTTTGCTGAATAGTTGTACATAAAGTTTCAAACACTAAATCGACACGCATACCCGTCTTAGCTGAACAACTAACAAACCCTGCAATGTCATGTGTTTTACAAAAGCTCTGAATTTCCTGACGCGACACACACGGTGAAAGATCCGCTTTATTTCCGGCTAGAATAATGGCATGGCGATGAGAAGGATGGGCATATCGTTGAAGAACATTGAGCCAGGAGGTTCCCTCTGCCAATGAGTTAGGTCTTGTTTGGTCAAACACTAAAATTACGGCACTTGCGCCAGAGCAAAATTGTGGAAGGAGAAATCGGAAACGCTCTTCACCGCTAAGATCCCATATGCTCAGATTGAGTGGGCCTTCTTCTCCATAAACGATTTTCTGAGCGAAGTTAACACCAATAGTGGGCGAGACATCGATGAAGTCTTTGAAGACATACTTATGAACGAGACTAGTTTTTCCAACTTGGCTAGCACCTGTAATCAGAATTTTGACTAGCGGTGCATGACTTCTTGCCACAACACTTTACCTCGTCCTTCAGGTTGCATGAACCCTTATAGCCTCCACAACACTGGAAACAGACTCACAATGAAGAAGCTATGACACACATTTCTCTTCTTCCGAGATCTGGAAGTTGGAGATTAACAGTAATGTTAATCACGAGGGATGGTTCCTATAACGTGAACCAACTACAAAATGGCTAGTTCAAATAAATTGGTGGTTGCGTGAAAGCATACATCGCAGGAAAACCGCTTCTTAGCACAACTGATTGGCCATCTTCCGTTTGCTGTGTAGTGTTCTTTACAGGCTGCAACCTACGGTGTAAATTTTGTTTTAATGGACCCCTACTTGAGTTTGATGACCAATACTTGGTTGATTTAGAAATGGTGTATGAAGAATTAGGTGAGCACCGGTATCTCATTGATGGAGTATTAGTAACGGGTGGCGAACCGACGTTACAACCTGATGCGCTCCACGCAATTGGTGAATGGACACATAACCACAATCTAAAATTTGGCATAATGACCAATGGTACAAAACCTGCGGTTCTCCTGCAGTTGCTTGATGCAAACCTTTTGGATTATGTGGCGGTAGACATCAAAACCACTCCCAGTGAAAAGGAATACGCTCATATTACTCAAACCAAACATGAAATTCTTCCTGCAATTAGCGAAACAATTGCCCTTCTCAAATCCTCCAAGATTAGCTATGAATTCCGAACCACACTCGTTCCATCGCTCATTGATAAGATCCCACAGCTAGACAAAATCCTGAAATGGATTGGTAAGAAAAACTATGTTCTACAAAATTTCCGGGTCACAGATACAATCATTGACCATACCTTAAAGACAGTCTTTTCAGAGGAGGAACTTGACCAGTTCCGACAATTCGCGAAAAAGAAGCGTATCATTACAAGATTCTAACCATTCGTTTTACAGCGTAGGTTGAAAGTTTTTTCACTAAAAGTTAAACGAAGGACCTTTAGATATCCTATTATGGTAAAGTCAATGGCTTCATGGAAGGTCTCACTAATTGAAGGTCCAGAACGAGTACTATATGATATCCAACACACTCTCGGACAATATTATGAACTCCAGGCTGGTTGGATTCAGAAATTACAATCTCAAATCAAGAAGCATCAAAGCTATCAGGTCCATCTTAATTTGATCAAATCAGTTCAAGGCCCTCAAAATGCAACGCTCCTCGCCCCCTTCCTCCTATTGTTAGTCACAAAGACCCAACTTACCATCACATTCCTTGGAGAATTAACGGAAAACGATACCGGGTTTATCATTGGAATCTGGCCAAAGAAATTCCAAAAAATCCTGGCAGATGACAAAGAGGCTATCCTGAATTTACTTTACATCGTTGTTGAAAAACCTCATCTGGTTCAGCAAGTTGATCTTTTCTTTTAACAGAATTCAGAGTGTAGCTGAACCCCGATTATAGGACTTTCCACTTCCGTTTCAACAGAAAATTTGACTGGAAAAGAAACCTATTTATTAGTGGATTCAGGGGTGTTGCGCTGGAGACTTCTTACCCGTGCTTGCAAAGCCGCTTTCTTCAATAGAGGATGAGACCTCCTACGGAACGTTTCGCATTATTAGTGTTGAACAGCGGCATGAACGCAGTGGTCGTTCTGTGATGTTAATTGACGGCGAAAGTATGGGTGAAACGCACACCAGACTCCGGAAACGTCAATTTACTTACCTCCTCCAGGGATTCACCGAAGAAAAAGTGAAACCGGGGTCCTGGATTCTGAGTCCCCGAGACGATCTCGGTGTCATATTAGAAATTAACGAACTCAGTAAAAGAACATCAAAGAAAAAAACCATGAATCGTCTCGCACTCCGTGTGCGGTTTGAGGATCCAGGTTCCATTCGGCTGAACGAAATCTGGACACTCTACAAGGAACGACCCCTTACTCGTCCGATGATAGAAAAATGGCAGGAACGCATGAGTGAGAGTGCGACCCAATACTTCCGCCATGTCCTTCCCGGCGTCATCGATTCTTTGTTATTCAAGCCAACGGATTCGATAAATGGAGAACAGGTGAAACAAATTCGACAAGTTCAAGACCTCATTTTACGTCGTGCAATAAAAATCGCTGTTGCCCAAGAGAAGGTGAATTTAACGAGCACTCAGCTTGTTCGGGCAACACAAGAGATTCTCGCGTTTTTTGATAAAAGCTAGAGCACATTACGAAAGGTTTAAGTGCAAAGTACTCACGGCTTCCCACGCAATGATACTTTCGGGGGGTAATGAAAATACAATTCTGCCCGAAGTGTGGTAGCTTATTGCGTCCCGGGAAAACAAAGGATGGAAAATCTCAACTCAAATGTTCGTGCGGATACAAATCTTCTGCTAAACAAACTGAGGGATACAGAGTCAAGTTCCCGATTCGACACACCGAAAGGGACTATATCGTCGTCGTCGAAGAAGATGAAGAAGAAAAGAAGAAAAAGCGGCGCGAGATTGATGAGGATGAGCGTCAGGAAATGCTCGAATTAATGCTTGACTATTTCCCTGAAGACTAAAGCAATTAAACTGTATTCCTTTTCCTTCTTTATTTACACACTACAATTTCTATTCTGCTAGTATATCTGAACTAAGAATTATCAACAATTCAATTTTATACGTAGAAGGGAAGAGGACGGTAACCTTGTTCGTGAGAGGCTTGTTCTTGGGTGCGTGCTTCTTTTGCCAAGTCGTTTAGCTGGGCTTGAATTATTGATCGATTGTTGATTAATGGTTGGATGCTCACATCCACGTCAAGGAATCGATTAACAGTTGAAAGAATGCTGGCTGCGGCCTCTGGGTCAGGATTTTCAGCTGTAGCTGTGACTAGCAAACAATATCCATCTAGATGCCGGATTAGGCATTCATTTAGAATCGCTCCTGCAATGCCTGCAACCAGCCCCTTTTGCACGCGAGGAACAGCATACTTTTCCAACTCAGCTAATAGATGGGGTTCAGCAGCTCCAAAGACTTCAGGAGTCTCTGTCCTCTGTTGGACTGCGACACCCTCCAAGCAGACGACCTTTTTGACTCCCTTCTCGGTTGCCCAGTCTAACACTCGGGAGGCAACAAAAAAAATGGTCTCCATTGGAAGCGGGACTTCGGAAATTACAGCTAGTAATTGCCCATTCTTGCTAGCGTGGATTCGAATAGGGAGCCGTAATACACCACCAAAAAATGGGGTCACTGGAGGTATTAGCGGTGAGCGAATTGCTGCAATCAATTTCATATCCAGGCTTTCAATCATGCGTCCAGCAGCAATCATTCCAACAAGGCCAGGTCCTGGGAATCCTATTACAAGAATTGGCTGTTTAGCTAGTGTGACCTTTTCATCAGTTTGAACAATCTGAATAAAAGGCTCATGATTTGAGGTATCTTTTTTGGGCTCTGATTTTGTCATGCTTTTCTACTCCTTTTCACACTCAAATTAACGTTATTTATTCTTTCTTTTTCGTTCGTTCAATTTTCAACCTCGTTGTTCTTGGAGCCAAGCTTGAATATTGGGATCTTGATATCCACAATTTGGGCAGGTGCTTTTCATCACTCGAACATTGGTGATATTCACACGGGTCAGTAAATTGAAGCATTTTGGGCAAGAAAAGTGCTTTTCCCCACAATTTTCACACTGGCGCACAACTCCCTCAGCTGTCCATGGGATGGATCGACGCATCCATTCATCGGTTACTCTACGGAAATTTGTTCCGCTACATTTCTGACATTTCATCTCATCGGTTGCCATCGACACTCCACCACTTGCTCGTTAAATTTTCCTTCTCAGGTTGAGAATAAAAGAGTCGCCCTTGTCCTTATATCGATAAAGTGGTGTTGCAGATTACTAAGAAGATTGTACTCCATCAGCTCGGATAGATGGCTGGCGGATACTCGACGGAGCGGTGTAAGAACCGTTCCAAAGAGATCCTTCTATTTGTCGATGCCGGCGGCGAAGCTCCTCTCTCTTACCGGCATTCCAACCAGATACATTTTGATAGTATCCAGTAATCCGGCTGAACCAGTCAATGTTGATATCTCCGCACCGGGGACAGGATTCTAGCAGTCCTCCTGCAGTGTGATGGCAGCGTTTACACACTGATAAATCACGAGTATAACTGTAATATCCGAGTTGAGTATTCAATGCAATACGTCGATTCAATTTATCTAGGGCTTCAGCATCAGGAGCTTCCTCTCCCAGAAAAATGTGGAAAATATTTCCGCCGGTTAGTAATGGAAATGCTTTCTCTTCAATGGCAATTTTATGAGCCAATGAAATTCGAGCGTCGTATCCAACCATGAAGCCATTTGTATAATATGCTGGGACCGCTGTACGTCCGCTAGTTTCGAGTAGGTGTTGCCAATTGGTAGTGTCTCCTTTGACAACCTTATTTGCCTCACCATTATAATGGAGCAAATCTAAAATCGCCAATCGTGTTGAACATGATTCTGCAGGTGTTCGTGCCACAGCAAAAGGGAGACCTGTTTCATTAGCGTATTCGGATCGAATACGTTCCATTTCAGCAAGGACTCGAAGTCCAAATCGAACTGAGTCTTGGCTCTCATGTAACTGATTGTTAGTGTGGTGTTGAACCATTTCATTAATGCCAACGAACCCGAACACCGGTGACATGTTCATAACATCAAAGAGTGGTGGGGCTTGATTACCATTCCATCGTGGCTGTTGCATCAAGAACGGTAACATTCCGTTTTTCATTTGCCGTTCCATAAATCGCCGCTTGATCAACAATACTTGTTTTGCCAACGCCATTTGACTGCGTAAATTCTCTAACAATAAGTTGTCATCACCATTAGCAATAAAGGCTAGCCGCGGAAGATTGATTGTAACAACTTGAAGACCGCCCATGGCAAAATGGGCGCCATCTTCGAACATCACCTTCCGCATTAGCTCCTCATCGTCCAAATCCTCAGTTAATCTGAAAGCACAACATTGGTAACAGTCTACGCCATCTTCGCCACGCCAAGGAGGAATGACATTATCAAAATAGCTGCTACCAAATTTTGCAGAGAGCTGAGAAGCAAGAAACATGACTTCATCGTATTCGCTTTTCGTAAGGTAATCACGACGTAGACGGATTTCAGGCTTGGGGAAAGAAAACATTTTGCCCCAAGCGTCACCCTCTATGTAAATTTCTAGAAGGGCTTTCATGAAGGTTCGTGCTTCTTCTTCATAGTCTCCGTATGTATCTGGACCGACTTTTCCTCGATAGACAACTGGGGCATTTCTCCAGATTTTCGGAATGCCTGCCTCAAGTTGAATACTAGAAAAGACTAGCTGTCCTCCTCTGGAGACATATGTTTCGTTGGCTTCGAAGAGGAGTGTTTGAGCAAGCTGTTCAATCTCTCGAGAAGTTTTTCCGCGGAGGTAAGGCGCCAAGAATACATTAAAATTGAAGAGTCCTTGGCCACCGGCGCTGTTTGTTTGCCCGGCTGCAAGAACTTTGATGAGGTGCAAGATAGCCACCGTGGGGTAACTCGCTGGTTTCGCAACTGCTGTCCTTTCACCAAGCCCATCACACATCAACCCATATTTGAAGAAATATCGTGCATCGTAGTCAGCACAGAATGGACGGGTACCAAAGTATTCGAGGTCATGTATATGTATATCGCCTACCAGGTGAGCATCGGCTATTTCAGGTGGAAGCGTCAAGAGATAAGCTTCTTTGCAGAGTCGATCGGCAACTTTCTTGTGTATTGTTTCGGGATTTGGTTGCATATTAGCATTTTCTTGTGCTTCGTATCCATTTCCGCCGATGATGTGACTAAAGTCCCACATGGGAACTCCAACGCGTGTTAAGGCGTTGCGGTAGACTGCAAATCGTGGATCTTGTTTTGCCTTTTCGAGGAGGACTTGATTCTGAATTTCTCGGATAAGAGGTGAGCTCACAAATGGGAGTTGCATTTGTTGAATGCGTTTCTCGACTTCTTCGGCGACAGCCCTAGCTTCAGCCTGATTGATTGAAGGGATGTTGAAGTTTTCCTGTACCAACATGGTTTCCCGAACGAGTGCGTCGACAATTCGCTGGCGATTCCAACTTCGGATTAACGAATCGCTGGTCCGCACCATTGGCATTCCAGCTGCTTCTTTTCGTACTGCCTGAATCCATCGATCTAGTGGTACGGTTTTTCGTCTCCGGTCTTTGGTTCTCCTCTTACGCCGTGCCATGACTGTTACTCCTCAGAAATGTTGTTAGCGTATCCTCGTTGAGACGATTATTGGCAAAGAGGTCAGTATGATAAAGAACTTTATTGCCAATGACCAGAGCAGGGGTGCTGTAAATGTTAAGCATGAGTGCATCTACTTTGGCCTCAGGCTCCTCTACCATCCGTACAGCATGCTTAATCTTGTTGTCTTGAAGATATTGTTTCAATATCTCACATCGAGGGCAATTGTTGCTCGAAAAGACAACACAAACCAAGAAGTACCCGCCTCCTATCTCATTTCACGTCATTCCATAAAAATCCTATTTTAAGTCGGCACCGAATTGTTCACCCTTTCTTCTTCACAGTTAATTTTTAATTTCAGGAATTCCATTCATCGAAGGATTCTGAACGCCATCTCGCTGCATTCAGGTTTACTTTCACAGCATCATTTGTCTGAGAGTAAAAAAATCAACACCTCCTGAGCACTAGTGACATCCGAGAATTGAATTGAACATCGTACACAAGGAATGTATAGAGGTAATGCGCGCGCAAAATCAGAGCGAGGGTAGCCGCTCACTCGCTCTAGGTAACTATGATAGTTCATCCCGCAAGTGCGGTCACACAAATGCCTTCCTGTCATCGCGTGAGCGACCAATGGATTTTCAGCTTATCGATGCAAATAAACCTGCCGATGCATAGTGGTCTTGGTATAAGACGTGCGCTATCATGACCAATGAAACACTAACTAATTACACACAACAATTGAAAACGATGCTTACGCATACGATCAGGTCATCTTTGAAATCTCAAGATACTTTTGGAGTGCTCTTTTCCGGAGGATTGGATAGCAGTATACTCGCCGCGATTCTTGCATCCATTTACTCAGAGCCCTTCCCGCTTTTTGTCACTGGAATAACCTCTGCAAAGGATATTCCCCAAGCCCGATTAGCAGCATCTCATCTTAATCTCCCTCTTACAATACGAATTTTCACACACGATGATGTGAAAGAGAAACTTCGCCAGATTCTCTCACTCTGTGGAGTCGTTGATCTCCTGCACGCAGAACTAGCAATTACTTTTTTCTTTGCAACAGAGTGTGCAAACCAGAATAAAGTAGCAACAATCTTTAGCGGGCAAGGCGCCGATGAACTCTTTGGAGGTTATGCCAGACATGAACGGCATTTCATCGAATCGGGAAGCGAGAAAACATCAATCGAAATGCTTTTCGATTTAAAGAAGCTTCAAGAAGTAACACTCCCTTGTCTCCAAGCCGTCGTCAATCATTTTGGATTACAACTGGTCACACCCTTCTCGGATATGTCTCTTATCGAGTATTCTCACAATCTACCTTTTTCATGCAAGTTAACCTTGTCTTCTGGTGAGGTGGTCAGAAAACAATTGCTACGTCAGTTAGCGCAAGAACTGCAGCTTCCTTCGCAAGTAGTGAATGCTCCGAAGCGTGCGGTCCAATATGGGTCAGGCGTCCACCGCATTCTAACTGATTTGACCACCGAATACTGGTCTGAAAAAGAACCAACATTATCTGCTCGGGAAGCAAGAAGTCATACACGCATGAATCAATTTTTGGCTCACATAACCGACGAATAATTACTGAGCCTTTTTTTGAAGCTCATCTGAGTAAGCGTTGAACTCGTTTAGCCACTGAGTCAATGATCAAAGATATTACTCCTAGGGGAGTGCTTTTATCGGTAATTATGGCTAGCACATTTGCGGTTCCAACACGACGAATAAATAAATGGCCCTTTCGACACCGCATCATCAAATCCATATGCGTACCAATTCCTAACTGCATAGCAGTTTGCTCAGATAGAGAACCCAGTGAAGCGATGGCGGCTGCAAGCTGAAGCTTCTCGACTTCCTCCTTTCCCATTAACACGACAAGAGGTAATCCATCCGCTGTCATTACAGCCGCACTAAAAATTGAAGGCTCGCTACTCACCACGTTCTCCAAATATTCCTCCACATTAGATAACACGGATATATCGGTAGGCGACTGCATACATCTCACCTGCCAAAAGAAGGCTTTTTAGTGTTTCCAGAGCTGTCTCAAACTACGATTCTTCTATCTAAAATCAAAGTGGCGTTCACTGTTCATGATTGTCGATTTGCCAATACTTTTATTAACCACTCTTAAGTGTCCATGTCCACCTTCAAGGCTCGGTGTCAACGGTGTCTGAAAAAACTTCCAAAACGAAAGCAAAGACCACATCCAAAAAAGATACTAGCAAGCCAAAATCTAAATCCACAAGCAAACCGAAAGCAAAGGCAAAAACTACGAAAAAGACTACAACGAAGAAGGCTCCGAAAAAAATCCCAACAAAGAAGGCTCCTAAAAAGATCCCAGCGAAGAAACCAAAGAAAAAGCGAAAAACCAAAACCACTGTTGAGGCAAAACCAAAAAGAACGCGTCCACGAAGGTTACCATTGGAAACTCCAGTCAAGGGTGTTTTAATGAACTACCAACGGGGATCCGTTCGACAACAAAACCAATACGGTTTAATTCAGCTTCAAGGTGTTTCTTCGATATCGACGGCTGCCTCCTATATCGGTCGATCAGTCATACTTCACTTCAATGAACGAACCCAAAATCACGGTCGAGTCATTTCAGTACATGGAAAGAAGGGTGTACTCCGAGTGCGATTTCGCCGAAGGCTAGCTCCAGAGGCCTTGGCAAAAGAAGTTGTTGTCTTTTAGATCAGTAGAAATCCCACCAAAACCTCGCTCTTTCTAACACTTCTCTCATCAAATTAAGCCAAGTCAGGCTAGAATAGCACTTTTTATTCTACTTTAGCTGTAAATCACATGAAATACAGATAATAATTAACCAGTATTCCTGTGTGGATATCAGTGAGAGATATCGTGGGTGCCTAAAATGATCAAGAATGAGAACAAGGTCAAACGAAAGGTTCGGCTGAAACGCGTAAATATAAAACCGCGAGAAGTAAGACTTCCAAAAGAGATGTTGGAAAAAGCTGGAGAAGTGGTGGCGCAAAGGCAAGAACCAGACCTCTCGGCTGATCAGCAGGCCATTTTATTTGTTTGTGAACGAGGTCATCAATCCTTTGTCAGTATTCTTCAAGGCGTCAACAGCACTCGCATTCCTATTGGAAAACCTCCACTCGATGAAAGGACTGTACGTTCTCTGCTTTTAGAGTTAGAAAAAGAAGGGTATCTTGCAAAAGCTGAAATCCACGACCAACCAACATGGACAGCAACTGAAAAAGCTAGAGCTTTAGAAACTTAGCCGGGTAGTCCGCTTTTGCAATGGTCAATTCGGTTGACTTCTTTTAAAAAAGCTAAAACGCAGAATAATCTTTTTAATTAAAATTCTGCAGCAATTCGTTCGCCGTGTTCCGTCAAGAAATAGAAGGAATGATATACTCCTCGACGTTGTTCGACGAGTCCCGCGGAAAGCAGCCGTTTAAGGTGATAGGCAGCTGTACTAGGGGGAATATCCAACGCCCGTGCGATGTCGCGCAGGAATGTTCGTTGCCCATTAAGGGTTCGTAAAATTTGACGACGCGTACGATGACGCAACACTTTCTCAGTTAGAGGTGTCATAATTCTCAACCGTCCAGTTCTACTAGCAACTCGGATAGCCATTTAGTCTATCCCCTTGAATATATACTTTGCGGCACAAATACGTACATGAATTAATTAACTATAATCTTAACAAAAGAAACTGAAAATAGTGGGAGTATCTGATATCTTACAGGGTAAGTTTACACAAAGGTCACAAATGGGTAGCCTATATTTCTAGCGTTCATGCCCTACAACTACTTATCTCCCTCTCTCCCATTTCTTAAATTACATGTCTGTAAATTGCATAGTATTCACGGACTGTCATCACCTCACGGTGCAGATCTCCTTTCAACACATAGGAGGATATTCCATGCACTTCACAGAACGCATCCAACTAAGCCCCTCACCTAACCTTTCCCATCTCTGTCACCTAGCGAAGAATCTCTATAATTTAGCAAATTATTACATCCGCCAAAAGTTCATCCGTGAAGGTAGCTGGATACGTTACCGGGAGATAGATGCTCTCTTAAAAACCACCAAGGTGTACAAGCGCCTTCCAGCGCAGACTGCTCAACAGGTACTTCGATTACTCGATCATAACTGGAAGGCATATTTCACAGCCATCAAGGACTGGCGAGAACATCCTAGCAAGTATCTGGGTCGTCCACGGATACCTCGATATAAACCGAAAAATGGTGAGATCCTCGCGATATTTACAAACCAGCAGTGCCAAATCAAAGGGGGCTCCTTGTGGTTTCCTAAAAAAACCAAGTTAACGCCAATAAAAACTCGAATCACCGAACTGTTTCATCAGGTCCGTCTTATACCACGAGGTAATCATTACATTCTAGAAATTGTTTATGAAAGAGAACCTGTTACTCTCCGATTAAGCCGACGACGTGTTATTAGTGTTGATATTGGATTGAATAACCTCGTAACTGTTGTCAACAACGCAGGGAGAGATCCCTGGCGCGTGAAAGGCGGAGTTGTGAAATCCATCAATCAGTACTATAACAAGGAGAGGGCGCGGCTTTGTTCTCTTAAAGCCAAACAAGGTATTATAGGCCAAACGCATCGACTCCAGCGACTACGATTGAAACGAACTAACAGAATTACCGATGTCTTTCACAAGGTGTCACGACGCATAATCAAATATTGCATTTCCAATAATTTCGGACGCATCGTGATTGGGTATAATAAGACATGGAAACAGCAAGTAACATTGGGTCGACAAAACAACCAGAATTTCGTGAGTGTGCCATTTCTGAAGCTTGTGAAGAAAATCCAATACAAAGCAGCTATAGTGGGGATTGAGGTGATTATGGTGGACGAAGGACACACATCGAAGGTGAGTTTTCTAGATAGAGAAGAAATCAAGCCTCATCAAACCTATGTGGGCAAACGTGTTGGACGGGGATTGTTCCGAACCTCGCAAGGACTCATTATTAATGCGGATGTCAATGGCGGATATAATATTGGCCGAAAAGCAGTCCCGGAAGCCTTCACTGTGGACGGGATAGAGGGTGTGGGGTTACACCCCTATTCGGTGACCGTTTGATGCAAATCGGTAACAGAATAAAATGAGAATGGTTGACTTTTGCTACTCTCGATAACCTAGACGATTAATGCACCCAAAACTGCTTGATTCACAAATCAATGAATTATATCATTATGCAAACTCATAAGAAGATGTAGTCAGCCTTACTTTATCGTTACATCAATTATCTATGCTCTATGATAGCTAATGGTTGGGCGAGGCGTGTCAATAGACCGCGGTAAAGATTCATATGATTTAATCATGTCACTTCTTTCCCTAAGTGAAATTCAACGCCGGATACTCATTTCACTCGCTCACATCTACCCCAAAGCTGCATCCGGCAAACAACTCATTACCCTCATTGGGTACAGTGGAAAAGCCAAGTCCTTATATCGTGGACCTCTTGAACGGCTTGAAATGGAAGAGCTGATCCTTGTTGATCGATTAACTCCTCGACTCCACTCAATACGTGTCAATCATCTTCATCCATTAATCGGATACTTACTGGAACTCATTCAAGCCCATGGAGTTGCCACCATGGAGTTATACACACAAGCCCTGGAGGATGGAAAACCCTTTGACGAGGAGGAATGAGCAAGTCCTTACAGAGATCATACGAGAACAATATCTCCTCGAGTGGTTCTTCTTGGGGGTTCTATGGACAGTTTGTGCTCTCTGTGCTTACATACTCATAACGAATCTTCTGTGGTTACCCTCATTGGGTCCTCCATGGACGCCCCAACCGGATGTTCCTTGGTGGCAATGGCTCGCTCTGGCATTCACTCATCCATTCATTTGGCCCGCTGCAGTTGCGACTCTAGTAGCCTTGATCCTGGCATTTACCGTGACATTATATTTTGCTGCATGGATGCCCTCGCCCGTCGATTCTATCCTTAGACTTGAACTCAATCGAATCGGACCTACAACGAAACTACGATTACGACGACAGTACGTGACAAAAATCAATACCAAAGGTTTACTTCTAACTCGGGTGCTATCCAGAACCACCACCTCAGGAGAGTATGGCCTGGTTGTATTACGGGCAACCTTCCCTGATGCTCTGCCTGAACAATTAGAATCAATAGCCCAACGCAATTTTCTTTCCAGGGATAAAATGTCAATTGCTACTGTATCTTCTGTGGACGAGCTTCACTTCAAAGTTACTCAGCTTGCTCGTGCTTTTGCAGAATTCTAGTTTCTTTTGCGCTTTAGTTTACCGTAGCAGAGTAGTTACTGTTCCTATGCAGCGCGTATTCGCTTCTCGAGTGACTACTCGGTCGCCTACGCGAACCATTTCCGGACCCTTCTTGAACATCATGCGAACTCGTGCAACATCTCCGACAACGAGATATTCTTTGTCATAGATTTTTTCAAAGATTATGGGCTGTTGAATTGTTGAACTGTGAAATACTGGTTCATAGCCTGGTCGGATTCGCGTCGGATGTCTGGTAACAATGATAGTTGCATCGAAGGCTCGAACCGCTTTAGTGTCGGCGTCTTCATCGCTAATGATTTGTCCGCGACGTACTTTTTCTGGTTCAATTCGTTTGATATCAAAACCAAACACATCCCCCGCTTTGACCCGTTCAACTCGTTTTTTGAAGACTTCAATGGATCCAATTCGACCCCGCATGAATCGTCCTTCTTTATCGGGACCACAAAGGACTCTTTGACCCGGTTTGAAGATACCTTCTTGAACAGTTCCTGTAAGCACTACGTTGGTGCCTCGAATTCCTCGGTATACCTTATCAATGTAAGCTAAAGCAGGTTTTTCCACCACTTCATCCGATATCCGGGTTGGTAGGTTTACAAGCGTGCTGCGAAGCAGATCAAGTCCTTCTCCTGTCACACAACTCACTTCAAATACGGGAACAATGACCCGATTACTAATTTCACGATGAATAATGGTAAGGTCATCTTCAGATGTGATACGAAGGGGAACGTGTCCGATTTCTTTGATGGTTTCAAAAACAAGATTTCGCACATAGTTCCGCTGAATTTCGTTACAATCATCCACTTTGTTAATTACAACCAGGAAAGGAAGTTCTTGATTAGATACCAATAGCAAGTGTTCGCGAGTGATATCATCTAGACGAAGGATACCACTGCGCTGTTCTTCAGCAATGGCGAGTTTGTATTCATCCTGACAAGGAACTAACACCATGCTATACTGGGCAGAAGCTCCAAGAACACTGCGTATCATGGTTTTTGCATACTCTTTGTGACCTGGAGCATCAAAGATGGTAATAATCCGGTGGGCCTGATCAAGAATTCTTGCACGTTTGGC
>JBHLNC010000242.1:0-3902 GCA_048937435.1 Promethearchaeota archaeon
ATGTATATAGTTCCAGCTACTGTTAATAATAACTGAATTATTCGACTCTTATACTTTAAAAGAAATTTTCCTATTTTTTTAAGATTTGTGACCGAAGCCATATTCCTCTCCAAAATCTAATCCAATATCCATTTATAAAGAGGAATTAATTCTATAACTTTGCCTTTGTATTTAATTTTTTCTTCTCTATTTAATGTTAAAATCCGCCCTCGAGGCAACTGAGTCGCGAAGAGACATTCAAAAAGGGAATTTGTTTGACGTACTCTGGAATTGCATTATCGACAATCAAATTGTAACTAAATTCAACATCATGGGCGGTAACTTTTCCTCCAAAATCACCACCCATGTCATGCCAATATGCCGGAGGAGATTGATAGTATCCATCAATTTCAGACGTTTGCAAAGCCGGAGGAATATCAGTCGTATTTCCGTATAAGAAAAAGTCGAATTGGTAACCTTCAAGGAGTTCTGTTTTAGACCAGTCAAAAGCAAGACCTCCACCATTAACGGTACTTGAATGGTTTACTGGATCGTCTAATCCGGTAAGGGTGAGGTAGATCTGATCCAAGATGTACTGATCTGATGCACTTGACGCGGTTAATGGATTCTGTGAATCCATTGGTTCATTAATGAGTGAGTCGAAGGTTCCACCGGTTCCAGTTGTTGGATGGCGATATGGGTCTCCAAATCTTAAACGGACTGTTCGTGGAGTCCAATGATTCAAGGGTCCCGTTCCATAACCTGGTACAACCACAAAATTCAGCCAAGTGTCTGTTCGGTGAGCGTTGACTTCTAAATTGTGATACCATACAAGCATAGGCATATCTCCCACAAGGATTTGTTGTGCATCATGAGCTGCATCGAGAACAGTATCTTCATCAGATGAAGATAACATTAGCTCGATTAGATTGTCATAAGTGCTGTTAGACCAGTTCATGTAGTTTCCTCCAGAATTCGGAATCTGGTCACTGACAAAGTTCTCAAGGATTAGTGGGTTATTTTGGAACTCAATTTCGATGTTTGCAGCGTCATAATCACGTGGATAAGTTTCTAAGAGTGCCTTTAATGTGAGATCCGGGACTGCTTGCGGAACCACTGGAATACCCGCATCAGTCCAATAACCTTGCATAGCAGCCATCACCGCACCCCATCCTGAACTTTCAGAGGGATAGAGAGGGCGAAAAACAAAGTCCGAGCCATCTGGTGCCTCAACGAAATCATCACTATCGATATCGATGAACCCGGCTTGGTTGAGGACAATTCGTGCAACTTCAACTTGTGATTCCTTGTAACTCGGAGTGGTTTGATTATTATGCCACACACCAGTTGAAGGGGGAATAAGTGAGTCGAGAGCAAAACCTAGCCCCTCCCACATTATATAAGAGGCGTCATGTTTATCGACCGCTAAGGCAAGGGCCTGGCGAAATCCAGGAATTGAGTAGGGATAACGTTCACAATTGATGGCCATGATGCCAACTTTGAGTCCTTTCGTACGGGTTACCTCGATATTCGGGTTGGCTTCAAGAGTTTCAACATATGTAGCCTTGACGCTATCAGCCAAATGATCGAGACTTCCATCGATTAAAGCAGCGATTTGTTGGTCCTGACTTGAAATTACATGGAATACCGCCCGGTCAGCAAAAGGTCCTGTTGGATTCCATTCGACAGAGATTGCCAGAACATTTGGAATGGGCTGTTGTTCTGAATAGTTGAGGAAGAAGGGAACTAGTGTAACGACAACTAAGATTGCTAGCATCTGGATGGAGTATTTGTGTTCCACTGCACGTTCGAGCCCCTTGGCGTCCTGCCCAAAATGAAATTGAGCAGCATTATAGAGTCGGGTTAGATGGCACCTTAAATGAATTATCATTCCGGAAGACCTCGCATCCCCAATCCATTTCTGGTTTGAGAGATACGCTAAGGTTTTATCATCTTCAATGCTAAAGTCCAGAGTAACGGGATGTTAACCAGATGTATGGATGGCAAGGCAAACTTCTTCGCGTCGATTTGACTACCCAACAGATTCATGAAGAGGTGATTCCCCAAGAAGTCTTGCATCAATTCATTGGCGGCAAGGGCTTGGGAACCTACTATCTGTATCAAGAGGTTCCACCACGGATTAATCCCCTCGACCCAGCGAACCGATTTTACTTGACAGCAGGCCCTGCCCAAGGCACTCGTATTCCTATTACTGGAAGGATTGCTGCGGTGTCGAAAAGCCCGCTAACAAATCTGTACATCGATAGTCAGATGGGTGGTATACTTGGTCCTCAATTGAAGCGAGCTGGCTATGATTTAGTCATCATTCAAGGGAAGTCTGAAAAACCAGCTTGGATTCAAATTAGTCCCGACGGTCACGCAATTAACAATGCAACACATCTTTGGGGTAAAACTACACATGAAACCGAATTGGCGTTACGAAAACCTGACCCCGAAACCCAAGTCATTTCCACGGGACCTGCAGGAGAACGTTTGGTTCGGTTTGCTTGTCTGACACATAATTATTTCCGGAATTTCGGTCGTGGTGGATTAGGTGCCGTGTTTGGATCAAAGCAATTGAAAGCCATTGCCATCCAAGCAGAAAAAGGGTGGATTCCTACTCCAGATTCTGATAAAGAACTAGCCCTCCTCAAAAAACTCGCGCAGCGTTCAAGAAAAGCCAAAAGACGAGGACACTCTCTCCACTACCACGGAACACCATGGCTTGTGGATTATGCTAACAGTATCGGTATGTTTCCCACTCGGAATTTTCAAGCTACACATTTTGAGGGACATAAGGAAATCTCTGATGAAAACATTGAGAAAATGTTTCATGATGATAAGCGGCGGACGCCCTGTGAGGGCTGTGTAATCAGTTGTGCTTGGACGTTCAAAAAGCCAGACTTCAAGTGGGCCCCCGCTGAGGAAACAGGTAAAATTGCCATTCCGGAGTATGAAACCTTGGGATTAATGGGTGGAAATTTAGGTATAGCTGACACACTCGCGATAATTCATGCAAACCACTTATGTAACGCATTGGGGCTAGACACAATCAGCACAGGAAACGTGATTGGATTTCTTATGGAGCTCTCACAAAGGGAGCTTTTACCCAACGAACTCAAAGGCGCCAGGATTGAATTTGGTGATGCGAACGGTGTTTTGGAGCTTCTTCCAAAGATAGCTAATCGTGAAGGAATCGGAGACCGACTCGCTCAGGGTACCCGACAATTTGCTTCAGAACTGGGTGTTAAAGCCCAACAGCTAGCAGTCCAAACAAAGGGTTTGGAGTATCCTGCCTGGGATCCACGCGGTAAACTCGGTTTGGGTCTTAGTTATGCAACTGCTGCCGCTGGATCAAGCCATCTTCGAGGGTGGCCTTCAACCACGGAACCTCCCAACGCTAGTGCCGCGACAGTCTTAGATTCACTTATTGAACAACAAAATCTGAAAGTGCTCAAAGACTCGCTGATAATTTGTCACTTCACTCACTCTATTTCACCTCGGCTAGGGATTAGGGGCTGTGCGGAAATCCTTGAAACGGCGACAGGAGTTAAGGCTACCGAAGAATTAGTGAACGAAGCTGCAAATCGCATCTGGCTCCTAGCTCGGATGTTCAACAACCGTGAATACGATGACGCACCCCGAAGGTATGATGTCCTTCCATACCGTTTCATGAACGATCCTATCCCAGATGGCCCTACCAAAGGCTATACAGCTTTTATTAGTCACAAAGATTTCGAGAAGTCCTTGACTGAATTTTACAAGCAACGAGGCTGTGACACGGATGGGCGTCCAACCAAGACAACTATTCAGAATCTTGGACTCGCCAAGATGGCGCCTTCAGGTTCGAACTAAGAATTATTATTTTAAGGAGAAAAAATGAAAGCGCGAACTTTAACACTTGTATTGTTTCTAATGGTATC
>JBHLNC010000010.1:0-16352 GCA_048937435.1 Promethearchaeota archaeon
CCAAGGCCATTGCAGAATCGCCTAATTTCTTCCTAGTGTGGGTTGTCACGGGTGCCCATAATATCCATGCTAAAGGTGCATTTCCTTCAGCAGAAGAGATGCAACGAGTTGTCAGTGAGATAATGACAGAAATTGGTGGAATTCAAGGATATCATCTGTCCTTAATGTTTGAAGCCGTAAAAGATCCGTATCTGCTACCACACGATCTTTTGGTTGCAATTACTCAAAAATGAAAACGCAAGGAATATTGCAAGTAATTAGACTGATTTCAAGAAGTTGCTAGAGGTCAACCAAGACACGATTTCTTGTCCGGATGTTAACCATGCGTTTTTCTCAGAACAGTAATTCAGAATTTGATCGTATAGTTTTAGCATTTCACCAAACAGTCTTGAATTATGCCAAAGAATCGAAATGATTCCTTTTCGCGTTTCTACCACATCGATAATTTGGCGAATCAATTCCCAAGCGTCAGTCATATTGAGTGATAAATATTGCACAAGTGTTGTGTCCATAATTACGAGGGGAATTTCCCAAATATCAAGAAATTGGTTCTTTTTTAGATTGAAAGGTTGGTAAGGGTGACACATCCCATTTCGAAAGCCCATGGCATCATGATAACCAAATGAAGTATCGTATTTGAAGCCAGCTTTATTGAGTAGCTCCCAAGTAGTCGGTAGTTCAAAGCGCAAGTAATGATTACGGTATCCGATTACTTTCTTTCCGAGAATTTTCTCCAATTGTTCTTTTTCCTGTTGAATTAAATCTAGATTTCCATAGGCTAAGAGGCTGCCATGAAGCCCGACTTCAAATCCTTTCTCTGCGATTAACCCCAAGGTTTCTTCGAATTCTTCAATTCGGTAAATGAAATCCACGGCAGAGTCATCTTGGGCTAGAAAGAAAAAGCTGGATGTGGCATCGTATTGTGTTTCTAAATCAATAATCTGAGGGATATTCTGGAGAATTGTGGATTTTCGTTTAATACCAGCTGATAGCCATTTGAAAGCACTTCGTACTTTGAAATTCTTCAAACAGCGGAGAGATGAGCGAAGACTATCCCCTCTTGGATAATAGAGATAATCAATATCATGTGTTAGACAGATACCAAAGTTTTGGTCACTGGGGAATGTTACTTCTAATCCATTTTTGAGTAAAAAATCCGAAACAGCTGGCTGAAGCACATCGCGGTATTTTGATGAGGCGAAAGAAACGCGACCATGTTGATCTAATTCGCGAGGTTTGTATTCCTCTTCTTTTGTGAACTGATGCCAAAGGGTTTCATTTGATTTACGAAGAATCTCCAAAAGGCTCATTCATGATACCTTATGGCATAATCGACCCTCTAGCTTCAAAAATCTTGCAGAAGTTACTTTGTTTTTCCTACAATTCTCGTTTTGAACAAAAAACTCAGAAATTAGGTATTATGAATACTGAACCGAGGTTATTGAGAGTCCACGAATGTAGTCATCACTTTCACAAATTCAGGTTTGATATCGCGCAATGAACAATCTGTCACCGTTTTTCTACTGAAAAACAGTTTGAGAAATTGTCGAAGATTTCTGAGCCTATTAGGAGCGTGCGTGAGATATTGCATGTTGTAAGGGAAAAGCCAGAGAAGTGTCAATTGATGCTGATAGGAATATCGTGGCTCTACATCCCCATTCATCGCCATATCATACAGTAGAGAAGGAAAGTCGAGTCCCGCTTTAATAGATAGTTCAAGAGTACCCCAAAATTTTGGATTGATTTCCATAAGCTTAGGTTGACCCTTTGCATCTAACTTGAATTCAACTTGGGCTAATCCATGCCATTTAATTTTCTTTAGTAAATTCAGGGCCAGTTGTTGAAGGCTAGGGTCAGCTATTGTCTCGTTTACTATTCCGGGTCCACCTTCTGGCGGCCATGTCCATACTCTTCGCTGTGTTAATGCGGCTCGTGGTTTTCCCTGGTTGAATAGCACACAGACGTCGCGAATTTCACCGGGTACATATTCTTGAATCAAAGGTTTTGTTTGCTCTTCAATTAAGGAATCACCAGAATAACTTTCAATTTCCCGATATTTGGTAAGAAAGTCAGTTTTTGATGTGGCAATTCGGACACCTTTTCCAACTCCCGATCCTTTTCTTCGTTTAATGACAGCAGGATATTGAACTTGCTCAGAAAGCTCAATAACCTCATCAAAGGAGGTGGGGAAATATGTTTTAGGAATAGGAATTCCTGTTTCTTCAGCAATCTTCACCGTCTTGGATTTAT
Source organism: Promethearchaeota archaeon (assembly GCA_048937435.1). GTDB lineage: Archaea > Asgardarchaeota > Hermodarchaeia > Hermodarchaeales > Hermodarchaeaceae > Hermodarchaeum. The sequence goes on from JBHLNC010000010.1 coordinate 2,251, forward strand.
CATGAGCTTTTTCTAAAACATCATAGTCGGCTATTGGTACTTTGACTAACGGGAGAAACTTCGACTTGTGAAACGAAACGGGTACTGTTGTGTCGACACCGACAGGGAACAAAACTGACGATTTAACCTTCTTGAGAATTGTTAGAAGGCTTTTGACGAATGCTTCAGAATCTTTCAGAGGATTTTGGTATAGAAAACGGTGCTTCCCATATTTGGAGTAGAAAGAAATTGCAGTTGGTTTATTACTTGTCACAGTCAGAGGAATTTTCCTTTTGTGTAGGGACCGAATAGTGGCCAGAGTGTTTCTGTAATGTGCGTTAGTGACAAGTACACTCATGGAGATAACAGGCACTACCACGCTTATAAAAAGGGATTGAATGACTTTTGATTTTCAGATTTTATCGCATGGTTGTGTCACAATATTTTTTGATTATTGAGACAACCCGGTCAGTCGCTTTGCCATCATTATGGAATGTGTGATTGTAGACGAAGTTAGATCGGTTTGCCATTACTTGGCGAATAGTTTTCTCATCAAAAAGGGCTTTATTGAGGTGGGGAACCAGGTCTTTGGGGTCATAGACTCCGATTGCAGCGCCTTCTTCGACCCAAGGGAGGATTTCAGGCAGGTTTGAAATGTTTACAACCATTACAGTCTTGCCGAGAATGAGGGCTTCCAAAATCGTTGTGGAAGTAACAGAAACAAACAAATCACAGGCATAAATTGCCGCAAACGTTTCAGACTGAGGAGGCAAAATTACTGCGGGTACATTCCATGACTCTAAATGATTTTTGTGCCATCTGACTGACTCGTTTGGATGCGGCTTTATAATAATTTGAACATCAGGAATTTCCCGTAAGGCGGCTGTGGTGTGGTACAAGAATTCGAACCGTATTTTTTCAACAGGAAATGGTTGCGTGGCAATGAGCACAATCTTCTTGCTTGGATTGATTCCAAATTGTTCACAAAATTTTTGTTTGTCATAAATTCGATCTGCGAAATGTAATATGTCATATCGAGGCTGTCCTGTTACTTCAACCCGTGATGCAGGATAGGCACTTCCTTCGGTCAAGATATGTTTGAAATACGGTCCGAAAACAGTAGTGGTAGAAGGAGTAGGAGCATAGGGAAACTTGGCGGAACCATCTTGCGAGATTGCAGATTTATTGTATTGATATCCGGGGTGATTTCTATGAATGACTCCATGTTGTAGAGCGATTACTGGGATTTTTTCAAAGTGGGCAGCATATAGGAGTGACCGTTCAAATTCGCTATACTCGTTTTTCATTAGAATAATATCGGGATGTTCTCGCTTGAGAAGTTGAATTGATAGTTCCAGATATTGCACAATGAGCGGGAGAAGAAATTTGTAGTAATACTCAAAGTCTGGTTTGAAGGTTTCAAATACATTGGTTTCGCCAAATTTGAAATCACCACTATGATTCTTTTTCAACTCAGTCCAAATTTTGGAAAACCGCCTTCGAGCTCTAAGGAACTGACAAAGAGTACTCCAGGTAAAATACGACTCTGTGGGGATAAACCCAACTTTCCTTTGCTTCTGGCTCAGTTGAAGAGTTTGCTTGAAAAGATTTGGGAATGACAGACCAATTGGATAACTTGACACAATTTCCTGGTATTTGGAAGTAGCTGCCAATTCTTGAATGATCGGAGTGAAGAGTGAATGCCCCCAAACTAGCTTTCCAGTTTGGCGATTCCGAAAAGGTCTCCAACCCCCAAAACTATAGGTTACAAAAAGTTTGCATTTCTCCGTATTGGGTTTGCTCCGTTTGCGAAAGATGCATTTTGAGATGAGGACCACAAAAAAGGTATAGATGACAAAAAGGAAGCCGAATTTACTATTAATAGATCTGGTGATGCTTCTCTGGTATTGTCTTCTTTGAAAGTTAACGAGAAGATCATAGTATAACCGAAGACGGATAAACCACCAGAGTGATACGCCCCGATGCTTCATGGTATCTGAAAGGGTATCTTTCTCCAGAATCTTCTTGTTCCGAAGTTTGCTAACCCATTGGAGTATTCTAAGCATTAGGAGCCACCGATAAACGTGCAATACCGATTATTTTGGAGGATGACCTAATCGTTTCAACTTATTTAAGCCCTTCACACAATTTGTAAAGATAATCTGATTAACCGGACTTCTCAGAGTCAGGAACGTCTTCGCGCGGATACCCACCAATTCTCAAGATTAATTCCATGACCCATTTGAATTTCGGGGATATTACACTTTGAATAATGCTCATGTCAGCAGTTGAGAGAACGCGAAGCCGTAGTCCTATGAAGATTGCGAATATTACCGATAAAATGCATATGATCACAGAGAGAATCAGATTAAGTCCGAGGAGCATTGTGACAAGCCCAATAGCTAGGACAATAATCATCGGGATAAATAGCTTGACCCAAAACTTCCCAACCTGAATTTCCTTTCGCATATAGACATAAGTGGCAATCGCTGTGACAGATTCGGAGATAAGAACAGCTAATGCGATGCCCATCAAACCAAAACCAGCTAGTAGGAATACGAAAACCAATTTTATTCCGAGTAATCCAATCCAAGTTAAGGGAACTATTCTTGGACTTCCTGCCGCTTGACGGCCAATAATTAACAAGACAATAATCAGGTCAAAGAATGCGGCAATTGCTAGAATTGATAGAAGAATGCCTGAACCTATGTAATTCGGTCCGATGAACAGTAGGGCTAGCGGTTCTCCAAAAGCCGCAACCGCCAAAAAGAGCGGAGTAGAAATAACAAGAACAAACCGTAATACTGCGCCGTGAGCCTGCTGCATTCGTTCAAGACTAGTACCAACAAGAACCGCAAGGAGAGCAAACACTCCTGCAACCAAGCTAAGTGAAAAATCAGTTAAAGCGCCGGATAAACGGATTACCAAGAAATATCGTGCTAATTCCTCGGGAGTCATTAGGGCAAGGACATACAATTGATCGATATACCGTCCAAATAATCTAATGACAGCTGCAACAAAGATTGGAATTCCAAAGGTTAGATAGGTAGCAACGGGTAAACCATTGCGAATTTTTGTCCCTCGAACGTACCTTGCTACGACGAAGCTTCCCATAATTATGAAGATGACAAGACTAAGAATCCAGCCGAAAATGACTCCCATGAAGCTCAGTAACAAGAAAAGGAGAAAGAGGGAAAGAAACCAAGATAGGTAACGTCGTAAATTAGTAAATACGACATTGTGATCAGTTTCAGTCATGCTGCTCATGGATTCTGATTCTGACCGCATTACGAGTAAGAGAATAATGTAGAGAAGAAGCAAGCCGCCCCAGAAGAAAAGGTTGTAGAAGAAGAAGAGATACAAGAGAAGTAAGGTGGATAAACAGAGCACTATACTAAAGGGAATGCTAACTGCAAAAAAAACTACCAATCCCTTTGCAAGAATTCCTTTTGCCTTATCAACATCGCCTTTCCCAAGCGTTGAAGAGGTCTTTTGAGTTATAGTGTAAGTAATCCCAAAAACAGCGATACCTTCGATTAATGTTGCTAGAGTGGCTATTGCAGCAATTATACCCATATCAGCTTGTGGGATGTCAGCTAATATCCTGCCATAAATGAGATTTATTATGAAACCTAGGTTCGTCAGGATGGTACTAAGCGCAGCAGTTCTTGCATAGGTTCGTCGAATAGCCATCTTGAAACCAGCTTATTGGGTGATTTAGCGGGGGATATTGCGCGGGTTACTACTAGATGCATGATATTTAATGCTTTGATTCCGGACTTTAGGTATTGGAAAAGATTTCTATCCAATATGGCTTTAACATCCAAATCTTGTTAAAGTGAGATGGCTAAGCTTTAGAATGCAGAATGTGTTCATACAAAGGAGGGACCGTGACAAGTGTCAACCCCTTCAGATGCACGCGGATTAGTTACTAAGGGTCAGAGCCATTACAAGCAGAGAGATTACAAGAAGGCTTTGGCGGAGTGGAAACAGGCGTTAGAGCTCTACGAGCAGGAAGGGAAAAAACGTGAAGTGGGCATTGTCTCAATCTACATGACCCAGGCTTTGGTGAACCTCGGACAGCATAAGGACGCACTTGTCACTAGCACCAAAGCGGTTCGAATCTTACGAGAAGTAAAAGAGCCCACTAGCCTTCGGACCGCGCTATTGACAATGGGGCGAGTAATGGACCATCTGGGTTACAACGAGGAAGCAAATCAGGTTTTTAGTCAAGCATTGGAAATCCAAATTCCTGGAGAGGAAAAATCAGCGCGGATATCACTATTAATTGAAAGTGGCAAGCTATTATCAAAATCTGGAAGATATCAGGAGAGCTCCGAGCATCTTGCCACCGCAGTCAAAATGGCTGAACAAATAGATGATGTAGAACTTCGTGGTAAAGCGCTGACCGAATATGTTCAGATCCTTCAACAGCTTGCTGCGTACGAGGAAGCAGAAAAGGTCCTAAGACAATTAATCGAATTGTGGGGAACCGAAGGAAAACCTACATCACGGGCTCAAGCACTTCTTGGGCTAGCACACATCTACCAAGCTGAGGGACACCTGGGCAAGGCAGAAGAACACATCCAACAAGCCCGAACTGTGTTTTCAAAAGCCAATGATGAAACTGGCATCTCCTTATGCGAATTTCATACAGCACGTCTCCTATTGGAAAAAGGTCAACCAGAACAGGCACTCCCCCATGGCGAGGCAGCGCTCCAATTTTTTCAAAAGCAAAAAATGTCTATAACCTATGCAGAAAGTGCTTTGATAGTGGCTCAAATCTTAGAGCGCTTAGTGCAAGATGTGAGAGCACTTCGTCTTTTTGACACAGCCATTGAGATATTCTCACAATTAGGCGAACAAGCTAGAAATATTCATGCGCGCATTTTGAAAGGAAAAGCACTTCTACGCCTTGGAAAAGATAAGCAATCGGAACAGGAATTTACACAGGCCATTCGCTATTATCAAGAACATAAACGCCAGAAAGAAGAGGCTGGAATATACATCGAAGTAGGTGAAACCTTCTATCAACTTGGACGATATCCAGAAGCAATAGAACAGAGCAAAATGGGTCTTGTGTTGTTAAAGGATGACCCTGAAGAAAAGATGGAAATTCGGGGATACCGCTTATTGTTGAATGCTTCCCGAAGGACCCAACGACTTGACGAGGACCTTCCTTTTTTAGAGAATGCTGCAAATGAGGCGAATGCTCAGGGAAGAACTCTACTTGCCACATCTCTGATGGTCAGCCTTACACAACTATCTTTAGAGACTCGATCACCAGAGCAGGTCAAAGGCATACTGGAACAAGCCATCTATGATGAACAACTCCCAATGGAGCTTCGGGCAGAGGCAGCGATTAATCTTGGATTAGTTTTAATGCGAAATGCAGAGTATACAGAAGCTGCGCAGTATCTGAGTCAAGCGATTAAGGAGTTCAAAGCAGAGCCTAGTTTTGACACAAGTAAAGCACATTATCAATTGGCTGAGGCTTATCGCAACCTCAAAAAACCCAGCCTACGGAAAGATGCACTCAAAGGGGCCCTTTCGACACTTAAACCGTCCACTGAGGAAAAGTTTCAGGGTCGATTATACTTTGAATTAGCGCCGTTAATTGAAACAGAAGATTCAGCAAAAGCCTTGGAATATTATGAAAAAGCAGCTAGCATTTTCAGCGAAGCGGAATACCCTGAAGAGTATTTTCAAACCCTTCTTCGACAGGCGAATCTACTGGTTGATTCTGCGGAAATATCAGACATCCTGAAACTAGTTGATAAAGCAATTTTAATCGGTGAAGAGCTTGATGTTCCCACTGACTTTAGCAGTGAAAATCTTCCTCTCGCCTGGAACCAAATGCAACATGCCTTAGAGGAAGCAATACTGATTGCTACACATTACTATCATAAACATAGTGATAGAATGATCGTAGACAAGGTTATAGACTGGTCAAGCCCGCGTAAAATCGCCAAATTACATCCTTATCTAGCCGATAATCTCGGGTATGAACGTTGTGTGGATTTACCAAAATTACTACAAGAAGAAACCAATCTTCTCACACAAATAAGCGGCCTGCGACAGCAACTTACACATTTACCTCCAAAAGGCCTCCACCAAGAAGAATACAAATCCCGCCGGAAGGCACTAAGAACTGAATTAGTCGAATCACTGGAGAAAATCAATGTAAATCGCAACGTAATTGCTGCAGCTTGTCCAGACCCAGGAAGAGGGATGTTGCCTTCAGATTATAAGATGCCACAAAAACTCGTGACTCTCATGCCCACCGATCGCCGGTGGATTCTAATTAACTATGACGTGCTTCTTGAAAAACAACGAATTATTGTTACCACCTTAGATCATGTCGGTCGACATGGGATCCATACTTTACCCATCTCACCGGATTTGACCTCAGTTGTGCAATCACTCCAAGGAATCAAAAATACTCAAGAACTACCCCCTATAGCGGATCTAAGAGACATCGCATCTTTTCTATATCGCAGTTTAATTCCAAGTCTACTTGAACGGGAACTCCAAAGCCATAATTATGGATTTCTTCAATTCATCACAGATGGATTTCTCAATAATGTACCCTTTGAACTCGTATTTGATGGAAAGGAATACTGGGGCCTCAAGTATCCTATGGCATGGGCTCCGGATTTCCAATTTTTCGAAAGCACGTTAAAGACTAGAGCATTAGCCCAGACCGCAGTACCTTCAGTTGTACTGGGTGTCAATTCAGGTGCAGAAGAGCAGGCTTCGCGTAGAGAAGTGGCTGAAGCCATTGCTAAGTCATTTCTCGACTCGGTTCCCACACGTCCGGGTATCACTGAGCCAATTGTACTCTATGGAAGCGATTTTACCCGGACCTTACTATCCAGTAGCCTTGAGCAGCCTCGATCACTTGTTTATTTTTCAACACGCACAACCCTTCACCATCGAAAAGGCGAAATCCCGCTTCAACAACCAGATAGCTTTCGAGTAATTGAAATTGGTGTCACTGCTCTTTTCAAAGGTGCGCCTATTCTTGTGCTTGATGATTCGATGCGGCTAGACCCAATGGAGAACGGGATGAGTCTAGCTGGCTTTCTACGACACCTGGTAACTGCTGGATCTCCATCGATTGTATTCACACGGTGGCGTCCAGAGCGTAAGCTAAAACCAATTTTTGCTCAGAACCTGATTAAGCAGTTGTATGGAGGAGATCCCATCGCGGTAGCGATGCTTCACACACGACGAAAATTAGCCAGTGTGGGTCCCCCGCTGCATAGCTGGTTAAGTTATAGTCTATGTGGAAGTCCATTTCTCACCCTTTTTTAGGGCACTAGCCTCCGTTAGGTGAACTGCCCACACATGAATGTGTGAGCTTCTTGCTTAATGCCATCGGCTCTTGCCGACTGGTCCACAGGCTCTAATCGCCGTTCCGGCAATGTTTCCCAGTCAGATGTCCTTGGTTCTCGGACCACAGACCAGGACCTCACATCTAGATGCCCAGGAATTCATTTAAACACCACGAGTTTTCCCAACCTGATGGATGATAGCTTTTCGAGGTTTAGATAAGGAAAGTATCTAAGATAATTATCAAACAATCATATGTTGCATGAGCGACAATTGGACTGGCTAGACGGCGTCCGCGCCATTGGAAGAGCAATCCGATGAATATACTTCCAATAGTTTGAAAAACACCAATAAACGGGTTGAGATGAGCTAGCCCGAAAATAATGGAGGATACAAGGAGCCCTCCAATTCGACCATAATGAGCATCTAGGGAATTTTGGATAAACCCGCGAAAGAGCACTTCTTCAGCGGGCGCAATAATTAGAATCACAGAAAGACACAACATTCCCATCCAGAACAGGTCAACTGGGGTGGGGGGAGTTGGTGGGGGACCTGCTCCGGGCGCAAGGAGTTCATACAGATCAAGAAGTAAGATTAGCGGAGCCAACACTGCGCCTACTCCTAGTCCCAAGATAACATCTTTTGATAGGTTTCCGATGCCTCCAGAAAAAAGACCAAGTTTCTCTCGCCCGACTTTCAATCTCTTTACAATAGCAAAGGGAATTAGGAAGAATGTGACTTCGCCCAAAGTGAGTATAATTGTTAAGAAGGGATCTGTGATTAAGAGCGTGTCAAGTAGATAGAGTGGGATACCGAAGAAGATAAGATAGTAAAAAATTAGCGTGAATGTCAAAACGAAAAATAAGCCGTAGGTAATGATTGTGATGAGGTATGTGTTTCGAGGTGACCAGGGATATGGAGGGACCTGCACCTCTCTTATCGACCATGTAATTTCTACACCGCAGGTTACACAATATTTTGTAGGCGTAGTGATTTCTGTTGCACAGTAGGGACAAAATCTTGTGGGAAACCTTCGTTCAACCATCATTGGTCCCTCCACTAATGTGCTGTTTCATGGGTTTGCCTCGAGGAGCAGCGATGGAATAAGCTCCGGTGAAAGCAAAGAGCCCAAGAGGAAGAGTCACAATACTGAAAATTATTAGACCAATTCTTGCAATGAAGACGATACTTGGGAAACGTAGCACAATTAGAAAAAGTGCAATGATGGGAACTGAGGAGAACTGAATTATGGCGAATATTAGGGGTATGCCAAAGTAGAAGGGACTAGCAAAGAAAAGAAAAAACAGCCCAATGATTGTAGCTAAAAATGCTTGAATAACTAATAACAGATAGGCAAATCGAGGTACAAATATCTGTATCGGAGGTTTGGTCGGAGATTCGTGGGGTGATTGAACAAGAACCAAGTTGAATGCACAGTTCGGGCATCTTTCAATTTGCCCTAAGGAAAGTTCCACCAAGTCTTCTCCACAAACTGGACAGCAAATAATGGATTGCTTCTGAGCAATTTCCGGTGACCTATCAGGTTCCCCCATAAAATCACATCTTATCAAGACCTCAGGAAAAGGCTTTCCGTTAGAGATATCTCAACAACCGCTGTTCCTGGTATACATCAGACAGCTTAAAGGGTTCGACACTTCATCCATGTACTAGGTGGACTTCAGATATGGTAGTAATTGATCGTAAAACCCTTCTTAACTTGATTTCCCAGCACCAGCTGATTACTAACATGGTTGACCAAAATGTGCAAGTCTCACCTAATGGCGTGGAACTGACACTTCAAAAACTCTACACTTTCAAGGAAGCAGGAGCCATTAATTTCTCAAACAAAGGGCGACATATCCCCAGTTACGAAGAAATCCCACTAAAGCAAGGACAGTACAATCTTCAGCCTGGAACGTACCTTGTGACCTACAATGAAATTGTTCGAATTCCAGCCAACTTAATTGCTATTGGGCGCCCAAGGTCATCACTTCTCCGTTCCGGTGTTTCCATTGAATCAGCTGTTTGGGACGCAGGATATGAAGGACGTTCTCGCGGATTATTAACTGTACATAATCCAAATGGGTTTATTGTCAAACCAAATGCCCGACTTCTCCACCTAGTCTTTTTCCAATTAATACAGGAAACTCAACCATATGAAGGCGTTTATCAGGGTGAAGGCTAATTTTGCTAAAGGTTAATCTCCTCATTACAGGTTTCCCGGGTTGTGGAAAAAGTACATTAGTAAACCGGGTTGTTGACAGGGCAAAGCAAGACGGTTTGAAAGTGGGAGGAATTAGCACACCAGAGTTCCGTTTAGGTTCAGGAAGGCGAGGAGGATTCCTGATCCGTGATATAGCTACTGGAGCGGAACAGGTTATGGCAGCTGTTGATATTTCCAGTCCTGTGAAAGTTGGTCATTATGGAGTCAATCTCAACGCCATCCGAGAAATCGGAGTCATCGCAATAGATTATGCAACAACTTCAACAGAGCTCATTGTGATTGATGAAATTGGAAAAATGGAATTAGCCGTTCCCGAATTTCAGCGCGCCGTCATTAGGGCATTCGATTCACCCAAGCCCTTGTTAGGGACAATAGGATTGAAACTGAAAACCCATTTTGTGAATCAGATAAAGAACCGAAATGACGTTACCATTCTAACATTGACTCCAGAGAAACGAACTACTGTCTTTCAGCAGACTTGTACTCTTATGGGCCTATAAAGAATCGAAAAGACCAAAGCTAGCGTGCTTTGGTCGGATGATACACAATGTACAATGATGTGCATAGAATGGTGAGATTAACCACTAAACCCATGATAGCGTTGAATAAGAGCTCATAATTGGTAAATTCCACGAAAATTACTATGTAAAAGGTTGTAACGGGAAATATCATTAGAAGGAGAAGGAAGCTCATCAGTAAGGGAAACCGGCGATAGCGGAAATGAGGTTGTCGGTTTTGGGTTTCTATATAACCTACGATTACCATGCTAACAAAGAGGAACCCGAGTGCTGAGAGAAAAAGTGGCATCATGTTAGTGAGAAGTATACCACGTAGATATGGTATGAGAACCCAGGCCATTTGATAACTGCCCCAAGCAAGGCCAAAAGTTGCTGCGAATTTGAGGATTACGGGTCCCACGGTATCAGCAACCAGCCCATGTCCAGTTTTAACGACTTCACGTCGGACAAGAAAAGATTCAACGATTACGATAACTCCCATGACAAGGAAAAAGAACGCGCGTAACCAAATCCCAGTAAATGGATTGGCGTTTGTGAATTCGGGATAGAAGGTGAAAATGGCTCCTGTCAGAAGTGAAAAGACACCAACACCGAAAAGAAATGCCCAGCCTACGAAATCAGCTCCTGGTTTAAAGACATCATCAAAGATGAGAATACTAACACCGACAATTGCAGCAGCGAAAATCGCATAAATCATGTATTCAGGTGGATCTAACCAGTTGGTGAAATACCGGTAGAGCCGGTATATTGCAAAGATGAAGAAAATCAAGGCAGTGAGTTGGAGAAGACGAGATAGAAGGTTTGTGTGTTTACCCAATGTTTTCACCACGTAGGTGTTACCGTGTTTGAGCAGTAGCCCTTAGGCAATCTGCTAAGGACCTGTGAAGCCCTCGATTACAGTAGGTATAGAACAATATAACCTTAATGGCAAGCATGGTGGAAGTATTATTGGATAATCCAATTCGCAAGGATTTCCAGCTCAAAGGCAACACAGGGTGCTTCGATACCGTAATTTTTCAGTACTACTGGATGAATTTCTCCCATTATTCCAACAGGAGTCCCCTCGATGAAGAGGTTTGCGACCCTTCCTTTGATGAACGAAACGTTGGAGGTTTTGCGAAGTGTTGCAGACAGCCCCAAATTCCCTAATAGTGTCATAAGTTCAGCCTTCAATATGGTGATATCAACACGCGAGTTCACTGAAGCAGCCGCAAGATGGGGAGTTGAAAGCGTGCAGGTTTCTGCATCAGAATCCAATGTGACTACATCACCAACTTCGAAGATGTTATGTGGTAGTTCTTGGGCAGTGTTGTCTCCCAAAAAGGCCAATATTCCAGGAAGCAGGGTGTTCCGCGCCACGTGATACTCCATTGACTTTGGATTGGCAATTTCTACAACCTCTTTCCTCGGACGATTCATCTTTTCGAAAAGAACACGAGTATTGGTCAAGACGTAATTGTGAATTTCTTGGTATCCTAGTCCCACCATCAGGTCACGAATTGTACGTAACAGGGTTGTGAGAGGTAACTCCCTGCCAAGGGTCATTAATTGAGGGGTCGTTGATTCGAAGCGATCATATCCGTAGCCTATCGCTACATCTTCAACGATGTCAACGTCATGAAGAATATCCATCCGGTATGCAGGTATTTTTACTTGAACCGTATCGCCATGAACGGCGGAATCCATTCGCATTCGACCAAGGGCTTTCATTACTGCAGAATCGTCTAGGTCATAACCGATGATTTTGTTAATGTACTTCAGCGATAAGTCACGTTGTTGGAGTGTAAGATTTGGGAGTCGTTCACTCTCTCTGGTATATACGACTTCGACATCTTCAATTTTCCCGCCTCTATCCGCTAGGGCAGTTATCATGATATTCAATGTTTGAAGCGTCGTCAGTCTGTGCGTACCTGTTACCTCAACGAAGACATCTTTTGTATCCTCAACGAGCCGTCCCAGATCATTACTGTTTATTATAGGAGGTAAGCTCAGAACTTTATTTTCTGCATCAACGAGAACTGGATATTTGGGATAGTCTTTGATGATTTTACCAAATTCTTGCCCTTTGGGATGTTGTCTAAGTATTTGTCTGGCGGTTAGTGGCGTATAATATTCGAGGGGTATAAACTTGATATCATCTGGGGACTCGGTTCGATAATGAACAGGTGGAGTAATGAGATCCAAGACATAAAGTCCGATGCTTGTTCTTTTTCGATTTCGTCCGAAGGTCCCCGTAAGGCGTTCTTGTAGTTGCATGAATTCTGCGATGAGGTCGTTATCTAATTGAAGGCCTTTAACGATTCCACAGGCTAGAAACGGTCGGACTTTTTTGACCGATGGATCTACAATGGCCTGCCAACCAGACTTTCGCACTGTATATTTTGGTGCTCCAGTTTCAATTCCTAGGAATCCACGAAGTGCCCTTGCAATGCCTTCTGTAGAGAGTAAGTCCACACGATCGGGATTTACTTCGATTGTCACGGTGTCATTGGCGATATTATCAATTTCACATTTGATTAAGAAGAGGCTTTCTTCCAATTCTTCATGAGACAAGTCACGTCCAACAAGTGCGAGGAGATCCGATAGCCTAACATCTACGTTCATAACATTCACTTCCTTAGAATCTCATAGAGGCTTTGCGGAGCTGACCGAGGTTTCGGGTCGCGAGCTCACGAATATCACTAATTCCTAAAGCCGCCATAGCCAAACGATCGGCACCAAGTCCCCAAGCTAGAACCGGAAAATCAACACCGAAGGGAAGTGTTACTTCTGGTCGGAAAATTCCACTGCCACCAAATTCTTTCCATCCAAGCCCTGGAATAAAGATGAAGCTTTCAACTGATGGTTCGGTGAAAGGGAAGAATCCGGGTTTGAATTTAATCTTTTCAACGCCTACTCCTTTTGCAATTGCTTTAATATAACCCATCAAATCGCGGAGGGTCAGATCTTTACCGCCAATGATGCCTTCAATTTGAATGAACTCTGCAGAGTGAGTTGCGTCAAATTTCTCGGGACGGAAATTCCGATCAATACTAAACATCGTTATTGGAGGTTTCTTGTGTTCTGACAGAAAACGCATTGAAACCGATGTGGTTTGGCTGCGCATAACGAGCCGCCGGGCGATGTCGAAGCTATAGAGATAACGCCAACCAGTAGAGCCCGTTGTCCAACCATTTTCATGAGTTTTAGCAACTCGTTTTAGAGCGGGCTCGTCAATGATTCGACCGGGGCCTTTTGGTGTTTTGATATGGTAGAGATCATGGACTTCACGGGCCACGTGGTCTTGTGGCATAAAGAGTGCATCGTTATTCCAGAACTCTGTTTCAACAAGAGGTCCTTTTGCCTCTCGAAAACCTAATCCAATAAGGACGCGTTTCAATCGATCGATGAATTCTACAAAGGGATGCTTCTTCCCAGGGTACAAAGGCGAAGTTGGGGCACGGAGATTATAGGGCATGAAGTCTTGACCTTTCCAAGCTTCTGATTTCAGTAAATCTGGAGATAAATCTCGGATCATTTCTTTATCAGCTAGTGATGCTTTAAGTGCTTGATGACCCTTTGAAGTGATAGATACCGTAATTGTTTGATGGGAAACAAGTTCAGCTAACTTTCGTTTACGTAACGTATTTTGAATTCTCTGGAGGTCCTTCTTTTCTAATTTTACATTCTCTAGCTGAAGTAGGCCTGACTCCTCGGCAGAGTCCAAGGCAAGTTGGAGTGGATGCTGTTTAATTGCTTCTGTAGCATTTGACGTCAGTTTCATCCATGTTTTACCATCGCGTTCTGATACAGAAATCCACTTATTTCGACGAGCCCACCCCAGGGCTAATGTGTGTTCTGATGGTTTAAGCACCTTCTCCTCTGCAATAGATTCAACAGAACCCTCCCCACCTTTTTTGGCAAGTAACTTCACTAGCCGTATTTCGGGAAGGCTTTCTGCGGCGAAGTGTTGCCCTTCGGGCGTTAATTGGTAGAATTCGATAAGAGTTGCTTCTTTGTCCTCGATGAGTTTTCTTTGGCGAAGACTTCCTAAAAGACTACGAACT
>JBHLNC010000243.1:0-3893 GCA_048937435.1 Promethearchaeota archaeon
TCCTCAGGGGCCAGAAGGCCATCCTTAGAGTAAGAAGTATGAACATGCATATCTACCTTAATCATTGTCAGAGGAAATACCCTCTTGAAAGAATCTCCTACGATACAGAAAGAGGACCAATAGCCCAAGAGCCACCCTATGGACAGGCCTCTCTCTCTGCTTCCCACGATAGCACTGCCGATAGATATCTGTTAACGAGCCCATCCCTTTTAGAAAAAAGAGCTGAAATCTCAGCTCTCGCACTGCAATATCATCGCCCGCTCCAAAACATCTCAGAATCTTAAGCTACAGGCCCAACGCCCTACGCATAGCACCTTCGAGTTCCTCGGGAGTGAAAGGCTTGTTCATGAAAAAGGCAATCCCCGCGTCCTTTGCCTCTTCCTGTCTCTGCACCTGATCTACATGCGCTGAAACCATGATTATCGGGACATCAACAAGGCTATCATCGGCTTTCAGACGGCGAGTGGTCTCAACGCCATCCATTTTGGGCATCTTTGAATCCACGAAAATGATGTCCGGTCTCTGTCTTGAAGCTATCTCCAAACCTTCCTGTCCATGCGAGGCCAGAAGTATTTCGGTCTCAATGCCCACGGCCATCTTCATCAGAGTCTCGAACACCCTTCTGATATCCTCACGATCATCTATGTACAGCACTTTCACTGCCCTTTTTCTTACCTTCAAGACTTCTCCCCCCAGGAAATCGCCAGACAGAGGTAAGAGCCTTCAATACCCTCAGCATTATCCCACAATTTCACCCCCCTGTCAACTTGTGGTAAGCGTATAACGCTGGTGACGTGCAGAAAAATGGCCCGGGGCAAGATGTTGTCCATAAATCAAATCTGTGATATAATAACAATTGAGATTTCTGAATCGAGGAGGCCCCATGAATCACGACAGAAAGGCCCTTGATGTCCGCTCCAAGATGATCGGCGTCCTACTGCGCAACGCACGACTCAAAGCCGGTAAGACTCTGAAGGACTGCGCTGAGTTGCTGGGTTGCTCCCCCCATACCATGTCGGCATATGAATATGGACGCAAAGGCATTTCCACGCCTGAACTAGAGTTGCTGGCCAGTTTCTTTGATGTGCCGGTGAACCGCCTCTGGGAGGAGGAATCCATTGTTTCGAAAGAAAGCGCCGACCTCCTTCCTGCTGAAAAGATCATACCCCTCCGTCAAAAGATGATCGGCGTCCTATTACGCGGCGCTCGGCAGAAGGCTGGCAAGACCTTGAAAGACTGTGCTGAGTTGTTGGGTTGTTCCTCCTATATGATATCACAATATGAGTACGGACATAAAGGTATTCCCGTGCCCGAACTGGAACTGCTGGCCGGTTTCTTTGATGTACCCGTAACATACTTCTGGGAAGAGGATTCCACCATCCCGGAGGAAGGGGTTGATCTTCCACCCTCTGAGCAGCTAATTTCCATCCGCCAGAAGATGATCGGTGTGTTGCTACGCCAGGCACGCTTGGAAGCCGGCAAAACTCAGCAAGAGTGCGCGGAGGTCCTGGGTGTTTCGACCGACACAATGTCCAAATACGAATATGGGAAGAAACCTATACCCTTCTCAGAGTTGGAACTTCTGAGTTCTCTTCTGGAGGTAGCTCTTTCCCATTTCCTGGATTCAGAACTGGCCACCAGCGATATCGAGCGCGCCAAGAGTGAAGCTGAATTGCTGTCCCTCGAAGATATTTGGGCCAGTCTACCTAGAGAGATTCAGGAGTTCATCCGCACCCCTGACAGCCTCCCGTATCTGCAAATGGCGCTGAAGCTGTACGGGCTACCCAGGGAGTCTTTGGAAGATCTTGCCAAAGCCATACTACCTACGGAAGAATAGAGATCATAGACAAACACAATGGTTATGCCCTCCGCTGCCAATGCCGCTGAACAGGGTTCCGCTTTTCTCGATAGTCTGGGCAGACTCACCAGGCATCGTGATATCAAGCAGTTTCTGACTGCTGCTCTCCACGAGGTAATCCAAGTTGTCAATTGTGAAGCTGGCTCTTTATTGCTTGTTGGCACCCAGCCACTGAGGGTAAGGGAAGGAGACTTATCTCCAGACATTGAGAGCCAGATCTCCCTCTGGGAAAAGAGCCTCCAACAAAGGCTACAGAAGTCCTCATGGCACATAATAGAAAGGGAACCTCTTCCTATCACAACTCATGTCATGGAGAACACCCAACGCTTGCTGGTCAACACACCTCTACTGGAAGACAGCAGAGTGACAGGTTCTTTGAGTATGGTGTTCCCACCCGGTCACATCCTCTCTCTGTCACAGCGGCAAGCGTTGACCCCGTGCGCCAGGAGTATAGGAAATCTAGCCAAGACAATTGAAGAGTTGGCCAGCACTCAGAACAGCTTAAAGCAACTGAGCTTCCTGTACGAGACAAGCCAAGCTCTGGTATCTACGCTTAACCTCACAGAAGTGTTGAACAACACCATGCAGTTGGCTACGAGGATACTGAACGCCTCAGCTTCCACCTTGATGCTGCTGGATGAGAACACCAACGAATTGGTATTCGAGATGCCCTACGGCGAAAAGAGAGACATGTTGATTAGCTATCGGATGCCCATGGATGAAGGGATAGCAGGTTGGGTTGCTACCCATGGCATCCCTGCCCTCGTGAACGATGTTTACCAGGATGAACGCTTTAACAAAGAAGTTGACGCCCGTACTGGCTTCTTAACGAAGTCCGTCATCTGTGTACCACTACAGATAAAGGAGCGGACTATCGGGGTTTTGGAGCTGCTGAACAAGATATCGGGGGAAGGCTTTACCGAAGATGATCTAAGGCTGCTAAGCACCCTGGCCGCACAGGCAGGCATCGCTATTGAGAACGCTCGTCTCTACCGAAGCCTCCGCGAGGAGAGAGATAGAATCATCCGAGTTCAGGAGAAGGCACGCCATGAGTTGGCCCGTGATCTGCATGACAGCACAGTGCAGAGTCTGGCTTCCATCGCCATGAACATAGACTACGTGAAACGGCTCTTGCAGCAAAAGCCCGAGACGGTTCCTCAGAAGCTTGACGAACTGCAAGACATGGTTATCCATGCATCACAGGAAACCCGTACCCTTCTCTTCGAGCTGCGCCCCATCATTCTGGAAGCGAAAGGCCTGGTGCCAACTCTGGAGACTTATGTTGACCAGCTGCAAGGAGAGGGGCCGCCGATTTTCCACTTCAATGATGGCGGTTTCAACAAGAGACTAAGCAACGAGGTCGAGGCAACCATCTTCATCATCGTTCAAGAAGCGATAAACAATGCCAGAAAGCACGCCAAGGCCAAGAACATATGGGTAAACCTGGCCCAGGCTGAGGAGCACCTCCTCGTTGCCGTTGAAGACGACGGACAGGGTTTTGACGCAGAGAACACTAGGAAGACCTATGATCAGCACAGCCGCCTGGGGCTGCTGAGTATGCAGGAGCGAGCGGATCTCATAGACGCACAACTCGACATCCAGTCAAAGTTGGGTCAGGGAACCAAGATTGCCCTGAAAGTGCCTTTGAGACCTCCCACAGAGTAGTCGGGACATACGTATCCAGATCAGTCTGTTAGACACACCTTCCCCCTCTCCAGGTTATCAAGAATATCTTAAGGAGAAGATGCTATGAAAAATGGAGACAAGTCAGCGAAGGCCGAATCGCTGAAAGATGAGGGCATCAAGCTTTTCCGTTTTGGTGAATACGACGAGGCTGCCACACAGTTTGGAGAGGCATACAATCTCTATGAGGAACTGGGCAACGCCAGAGGCCAAGGAGAGATGCTCAACAACTTGGGGGCCATTCATACCCAAGAGGGGCGCTGGAATGAGGCGGTCGGGGCCTTCAATGACGCAAAGGCGATATTCGAATCTCTGGAAGACCAGGACGGCCTAGCCCAGACCTTGGGAAACC
>JBHLNC010000244.1:0-3885 GCA_048937435.1 Promethearchaeota archaeon
TTGATGAACCAGTATATACTATGATTATTTACGGAGTGCGAAGATTTTGGAAGTTCGTAAAGTTATGCGATTGGGCATGAGCTCGCTGGTTGTTTCTGTTCCCAAAGAATGGGCTGACAAATATGCGCTTGATAGTGAGAGTCGCCTAGTACTCATTCCCCAATCCGATGGTAGTATAGCCCTCTATCCGCAAACTATCCCACGAGAAAAACCTCGAACTATTGCACTGAAAACAAAACCAGATGACCCTCCTGGACTATTGGAACGTCAAATGGTCGCAGCGTATCTTACTGATTTTGATGAAATCCACATTCAATCTGAGGGAGTCATTTCCTCTGAGCAACGTGAACGACTCCGCAATTCTCTTCGTTTATTAACCGGATATCAAATAATGGAATCAAGCTCAAGTCATTTACTCATCTTGAATGTAGCTAGCGTTTCAGAAATGGACGTTGAAAGGGCCCTATACAGGGCTCATACAATCTCCGTTTCCATGTTGAAAGATTCCTTGAAAGCTCTACAGAACAGGGATGCTAATATGGCTCGAACCGTCATTGGGCTTGAAGAGGATGTTAACCAATTCTACTATCTTGTCAACAAACAGCTCCGTCGAGCAATTCTTGATCCAAACATCATGAGCCGAATCAACATCACGACTATCGACGCACTAAATTATTCAATGGTTCTCCATGCAATTCATACTGCTTCAGAGGCTTCCAAAGCCATTGCAAAAGCGGTCCTCACTTTGGGCGATCATGATTGTCCCGACGATATACTCAAGCTAACTCTACGGAACGGTCAATTTGCCACACGACTTTTCGAAGATGCAATGAAAGCCTTCCTGACACGAAACGATAAACTGGCTAATGAGGTTATGACTCAGGGTGGTCAATGCCCGCCGATGCGTCAACAGGCTGAGAGGCTTATGGAGCGTCACTTAGTCACCATTTGTGAGAACATGCTTCCAAACTTAACACCTGAATCCTGTGCATTGTTTGGTCCACGACAAGTTGCTCTTATTGTACTTGAACAGGTCTTTCAAAGTAATAGCGCCATCGCCATCGCAGCGTCAACCATTTCTGAAAGGGCAATTTGGCGTTCACTTGAGAATCAACAACCACCTGACAAAGTTGAACCATCAGAACTAAAGAGAAAGCGAAAATCAAAAGCTGCACAAAAAAGGAAGAAAGAGAAATAGACCTACCACCGATTTTCTATTTTTTCATTTTGACAAGGCTTGTTGCATTTCTGATTTGCTATTATATACTGGATTTTCACTAATGTTTAAAAAAGTTGACATATGTCAAGTCTTTTCATTCAAAATGTTAAAGACTTATATATATCCATTGTATATATGATATTGTAAAGTTGGTTTCAAAAATTAACCGAAACCAGCCTTGTGGTGACGATAACAATGAGTGAAGGATTACGAAAGGTCGTGGGGCTCATCCCCAAAGACCAACGGGAACCTGTCTCAACGGCACTCCTTGACCTGTTACTCAAAACAAAGGCAGCGAAAAATGTTCCAGCCCGAGAAGCCAAAATGGTTCTCCATCTAATGATGCGAGATCTTCTTGCCACCGACATGGGCTTGGAAACTCTCTTCACCTGTTCTCTACGTGCAGAGCCTGTGAAGACTCTTGATGTCATTGGTGATGTCCTCGGTGGCGTAATGGCTGCAGAAGAAGTTGTCAAGGCACTGTCTACGATTACCGTGGCCCAATAGACAGGCGTTCGTCAACGGGTGCCTGTGTAGGAGTTTCTATCCATCGGCGGGTCCAAAACCTTACGGACCCGCTGGTGAGTTCTTTTTTTCGATATTTATCCCATAATCTTTTAGGGATGGTTTAGTGTAAGTAGCCCAGCATTACACCAAAGGTGTACGTACATTGCAGATTTTCGAAATCTTATTCGGAATTGTAATCCCCTTCATAATTTTCTGGATTGCTGGTTCACTCATTCTATGGATTGCAGGAAGGATTGTATCAGGACCAGAAAATGCAAAGTTCACAGATGCTCTCTGGATTTCACTACTTGGCGCTATCCTTGACGTAGCTTTAACTTGGGTCTTTGATAACTTTGTAGCACCAGCCCTGCTACCCTTAGGATTAATCGGAGACATTCTAATCTTAGTGATACCTCTAATCATCATCCTAATCATTTACATTTGGCTTATCATGCGCTTCTTTGATACTGGCGTGCTTGGAGCTTTCGCTGTTGGAATACTGTATATCATCTTCATAGTAATCATCGGGATTATCATGGCCATCCTTGCAGCCACACTCCTTGTACTGCTATTACTATTGTTCCCATGGCCATAAGAGGGGGTTAGCTTGGTCTACAAGCCCCCCTTCACCCTTTCTTTTTTCTCTAATTCACTTTGTAACCCATCTTGAATAGCTATTTAAATGTCAATCCTTGTGAATTAGCAGGGTTATTCTTTGATTAGGCTAGGCACCGCTGGTTGGAACTATGAAGACTGGGTAGGCAGCCTCTATCCCTCAAATAAACATCAGTTCGTCTACTTCAGCAAGATATTCAACACGGCAGAAATCAATTCGACCTTTTACAACTTTCCTAGCCAGAAGATCGTTGCGACCTGGTCACGAGCACCGGACGATTTCATCTTCACTGCAAAAGTCCCTCAAGAGATCACCCATAAACTCCGATTGGATGTATCGAAGGGGGCGGACCAACGAATGCAGGATTACTTGCAGCTGATGGCACCGCTTCGTGATGCCCACCGGCTGGGGCCACTTCTTATTCAGCTGCCTCCTTCTTTTGAGTTCCAGCAGGTGGATGTTCTTGAGACCTTTTTGCAAACGCTTCCCGGTGAATGGGAATTTGTGGTTGAGTTCCGACACTTATCATGGATGCAGGATGAGACCTTTGATTTGCTTCGACGGTATCAGGTTGCGTATTGTATCGTTGATGAACCTCTGTTACCCTCCCGTGTTGAAGTGACAGCCCCATTTTCCTATATTCGGTGGCACGGTCATGGAAAGAAGCTCTGGTATTATTATTTGTATAACCAAGAGGAGCTAGAAGCGTGGGTACCAAGAGTTCAGGAGATTGCCAAACAAACGCCTAAAGATGTCTATGGATATTTCAACAATCATTGGCATGGATTTGCGGCTAGGAATTGTGTGGAAATGATGGAATTACTTGGTGTCCCACATAGAATGCCAAAGCATGTACGGGATCGAGTTAATCGAGTAACAGATCAGCGTATTCAACGTAGGAGAAGTGAACAAACTTCGTTGAGTCAGTTTTCTGAGGAATAGGTTTCTATATTCACTAAAGTTCAAGTGGTTTTGGCGTGGGCAATGGGATGAGTTTCAGATATTTATAAACAATGAAGTTCACTAGTATTGAGCAGAAGAGTAGACTAAGCGCCAGCAGGAGATAGTCCCAAAGCAAGGGATGTGCACCAAAAGCAAGTTGGAAGTACCAGAACAAAGCAAGAATAACAAAGGCGAAGATAAGGGTTACAATGTGCATGAAATAGCCCATAAAATGTGTTCGCCGTTGCATCCGTAGGTAGACTGGAATGATGAGGAGAAAGGAATAGAGAAGTCCAAGACTTGCTACCCAGAGAAGATTTTGAGTGAAAGCAAAAGCGAAGATAATGACAACTATGATTAACAGTATTAATGTTACAAGGATCGTTGATTGTGTCCAAAATCGCTGTTGTGTCGAGGTTTCATTTTCAGACATGGTCAGTGACCGCGTTGTTAGAAGATTAAAGCGTTATCATTATTGACTATTTTTTGGGGAGTTGAGGGGCAAAGCGAAGTAGACTAAAGGACGTGAGTAAAAGACCCCCAAGCATAAGCATTCGTCCCAGGGTTATGATTTCACAGACTGCAATGGCTTTAGAATCGA
>JBHLNC010000011.1:0-16264 GCA_048937435.1 Promethearchaeota archaeon
TGCAGTTGGCTATTACATGGGGAGCAGATGGAATTGAATGTGATGTACAGAGTTCCCATGATGGAGAGATGGTTATATTTCATGATCCCACTTTAGATCGGTTAACAAATGGTAGTGGACTAGTGGCTGAGCGAACTTTGAAAGAATTGAAGCGCCTTCATGTGGGTGAAGGAGAACAAATTCCAACTTTAGCAGAAGTGTTAACCTTGTTGAAGCCCCAGCCACAGTTTATCATAAATCTTGATGTTAAAGTGCAAGGGATTGAAATTAAGATTCTGAAAGAAATTCAATCTCAAAATCTTCTTAATCGAACCTTGGTCTCATCGTTTATACCTCAGGTATTGATGAAATTCCGTGAATTGAATGCAGATATTGCAACTGGTTGGATTTATGGGTACAATTATGAGAATCCAGTAAAGGAGGCGAAGAAAATAGGGTGCACGGCGCTTCATCCAAGACTGGATTTGGTTTCAGAAGAGTTACGCCAAGTGAGTCGACAACAAGGTTTGATGTTGAATCCATGGAGCATTAATAGTGAGGGTGATATGCGTCGTTTTATCAAGTTGAGTGTTGATTGGATAATCACAGATAATCCACGTCAGTTGCTTAGAATCCTTAATCGCACGGGGAGTTGATGGTATGCGTGAGTTGCTCCGTGAGCTAGTTTTGACAGATGCGCCTCCTGGTCGAGAACAGGATGTGCAGAGAATTGTGATTCGAGAACTTGAACCACTTGTTGATGATATTCAAGTGGATATAATGGGCAATGTTATTGCTCAGGTTAATGGTGCTACTAACAAAACATTCATGCTCATTGCCCATCAAGATGAAGACTGGGCATTATTAGTTACCCATATTGATGAGCAGGGATATCTACGATTTACGCGGCTTGTTGGACATCGATGGAATCTCCTTGGACAGCGGGTGAACATTCATGGAACTAAAGGGAAACTAACTGGTGTGGTGGGGCTTCCTGCTCCGCATCTCATTCCAGTCAAGCAACAACAGAAGGGATATCGTCCCGAGTTCGATCGCATGTTTATTGATTGTGGAGCAAAAAGTGAGGAGGATGCCCGATCTATGGGATTCGAGATTGGACAGTATGTCACAGCGGAGAAGCACTTCAAGGAACTTGTCAATGGTAGATTACTTGGCAATTGTTTTGACAACCGAGTCGGTCTAATTACTATGATTGAGGTTCTGCGCCGCATTCACCAACAGAAAGTTGAAATGAATGTTGTTGGAGTGGCTTCGGTTCAGGAAGAACTTGGAACACGTGGCGCAAGTCCCGCAACCTTCTTGGTGGAGCCCGATTATGCGATTGCCCTAGATGTTTCTCCAACGGGTGATCATCCAAATATAAAGGAGGATATTGTTCCTGTTCGGTTAGGAGAAGGCCCTGTGCTTCTCATGGCGGATCAATATCACGTTACCTCACAGCAGCTCAACACATGGATTCAAGAAGTGGCAAATGCCCATCAGTTACCTCTACAATCGGTAGCATTACGTAGCCCTTTACATTTTGGTACCGATGCTGCGGCTGTTGAATTGGTTAAATCTGGAAGTCAAGTAACTGCCCTTCTTGTACCAACACGGTATTTCCATACAACGAACTCACTGATTCAATATTCTGACCTTAAAGAAAGTGTCAAGTTGTTGGCTAAATGCTTGGAATCGCTTGACCAACTGGAAAATAGTGGATAGGAATCAGGATTCGATGTTGAGGTTACTCAATTAGGCCAAGGTCTCGCATGTGGTCTGCAAGTAGGTAGATGGCTTTTCGAGTAATCGATTCTTTATTTGTTCCAGCACAGACAATTCGTCCACTGCTAAAGATGAGGAAAACAGCTTTGGGTGTTTTCATACGGTAGATAAGACCGGGGAAGACCTCGGGTTCATAGAGACATCGTTCTAAAGCCATTTGTGCCATATCAAGGTCGACTCGGCTGTGTAAATCTCCACTGGCTACAATGTTTTGGATGGTGATTTTCGGAGTCCCGGAGACCGTAATGCCAGCTTTCCGGATTTTCGCGATAACATTGTCAACAGCACTACTCGCTTCACTTTCACGACGTAGACCCGTAATTACCATCCGACCACTATTGAAGACAAGGATCGTAGCTTTCGGGTTTTTGACACGGAGCATTAATCCTGGGAATTGCTCAGGATTATATTCAGCATCTCGTTGTTTTCGAGCAAGAAGATTCAAATCTATTTTTGCATCGACTTCGACGCTAGCAACTACATTTTCAATTTTATATTTAGGTCTCTTTGGCACAAAAACACCTCACAGTCAGGCTGAGTATGCATTTATAAACTTTTTAAAGCCGCTTTTATAAAGCAGCAGTTGCCCTTATAAACTTTTTATACGCTGAACGCGTGTCACCAATCAAAAAGGGGTGAACGATCCGGCTCTTTACAAGCCGGATTGCAGAGGATGATAAGTTTAGGCGTAGGGTCCAGGTGTCGTGTCGATTGCGTCTCGTTTTGTAGACATGACAGCAATGTAGTCTTCGTAGGCTTTCAGCATTTCTGGTGTAACACTGGGTTTAATTTTCTCTAGAGCGGCTTCGAAGTGCTTGAGATTCACAGTTGAAAGGGTGTCTTCGGTACGAATGGCAAACATCCCTGCCTCCCGAACTAGGTTAGCGAGATCAGCACCGGAGTATCCTTCGGTGATTTTTGCAAGCTCTTCAAGATCTACGTCTTTACCTAATGGCATGTTACGAGAGTGAACTTGAAGAATTTCAAGTCGAGCTTCAGTATCAGGTGGGGGGACGAAGATGATACGGTCGAAACGTCCTGGTCGGAGTAGGGCTTTGTCAATGATTTCGGGGCGATTGGTTGCACCGATTACAACGACATTTTTGAGTTCTTCCATGCCATCGAGTTCAGCGAGGAGTTGGTTAAGGACCGATTCGTAGACATGGCTTCCTTGCCATTGTCCACGGGCAGGAGCCAAGCTATCGAGTTCATCAAAGAAGATGATGCTGGGAGCAACCTGTCTAGCCTTCCGGAAGATTTTTCGTATACCCTTTTCAGATTCTCCAACCCACTTGCTAAAGATCTCAGGACCTCGAATGGCAATGAAGTTGGATTCACTTTCCGTAGCCACTGCTTTTGCTAATAGAGTTTTACCGCCACCAGGCGGACCGACCAGCAAGATGCCTTTTGGTGGCTGCACACCAACTTTCTCAAATTTCGCTGGGAATTTAAGGGGCCATTCAACGGCTTCTCGGAGTTCTTTTTCAACCTCTTTTAATCCGCCAACATCATCCCAAGAAACCTTGGGGATTTCAAGGTAAACTTCACGCATAGCTGAAGGTTCAGCTCGACGGAGGGATTCTTCAAAGTCTTCGGCAGTAACCTCGAGCTCTTCAATAATTTCGGGAGCGATAGGTTGATCTTCTACCAAATTAATTTTAGGAAGAATGCGGCGAAGTGTGTTCATGGCGGCTTCACGGGCGATTGCTGAAAGATCGGCTCCAACCATACCATGAGTGGCATCAGCTAGTTCGTCAAGGTTCACGTTTTTCGCTAGAGGCATACCTCTGGTGTGAATGAGGAGGACTTCCTTGCGCCCATTCCTAGTAGGTACGGGAAGTTCAATTTCACGGTCAAACCGACCGGGACGTCGTAGTGCAGGGTCTAAAGCATCTTGGCGATTCGTTGCGGCGATAACAATGACTCGTCCTCGTGCTTGAAGTCCATCCATTAACGCTAATAGTTGGGCAACGACTCGGCGTTCAACCTCACCTTGGACTTCTTCGCGTTTGGGTGCAATACTGTCGATTTCGTCGATGAAAATAATGCTGGGAGCTTGTTGAGAGGCTTTGTCAAAGATTTCTCGAAGACGTTTCTCAGATTCACCATAGAATTTACTCATAATTTCTGGTCCATTGATTGAGATGAAGGTGGCATCAGATTCATTAGCAACGGCCCGTGCGAGGAGTGTTTTTCCCGTTCCTGGCGGCCCGAAGAGTAGAACCCCTTTAGGTGGGTCAATGCCTAGACGATCAAAAAGTTCGGGGTGTTTGAGTGGGAGTTCAATCATTTCTCGAACGCGGGCAATGGCTTCATCTAAACCGCCAATATCCTCATATGTTACAAGCGGAGCCTTGGCAGTGACCTCTACTGCATCAGGTTGAATTTGTATAACGGTATCCTCAGTGATTTTTACAGTACCCTTGGGCGTGGTGTTAGTAACTATAAACTTGATTTCGCCTAGCGCAAAGGGGGCGCCTGCGCTTCGCATCATCGCTTCAAAAAGTGAATAATCATCACTTCGGTATGCTCCGGCTCCTGCTGTGCTTATGATATCGCCGGGTGTAACTGGGCGTTGATTGAGACTAGGTTTAACGGAATCTCCCTCAGCAACAATACGGACTCCACGCTGAGCAGGAGCTAAAACAACCCGTTTAGCCGGAGGGGGATCAATGCGTTTGACCTCGACTAGCTCACCGATTCCTGTTCCAGCGTTGCTGCGAACCAGACCATCCATGAAGATTTTTCCTGAACCCGCATGAATTGATTGTCCACGCCAGACTCGAGCGCCTGTTGGCTTTTTCCCGATGATTTCGATAATGTCACCAGAAGTGACACCTAAGAGTTCCATCACCTTGGGGTCGACACGGACGATTCCTCGTCCGGCTTCGTCACTGGGAAGCGAGACAACACGAAGTTGAATTTTATTGGTCATTTAGTCAAATTCCTCCATAATTTCTGATAATCGTTTGCGAACAGATTGGAACTCAGCAGCCATCATCTGGAAGAGCGCATCATATGTGCTGAAGTAATGGTCGATCATTGCACTTAGGAGTTGATCCCCTTCCGATGTAAGGCGATAGTAGCGGCGCATCGGTCCGCGCCCCTGACTGCGAACCTTAACATCACCTTTGATCCAGCCCTTCTCAGCAAGACGATTCAGCAAGGGATAGATGGTTCCTGGTTCCATTTGAATACGACCGTCCGACATTTCATCAATAAGTTGTGCAACACGAGCACCGTAAAGGCTTTCTTGACGTAGTAGGTTGAGCACCCAGAACTCAAGAATGCCGCGGTTTATTTCGCGAGTCCATTCACGTAGTTTCGAGTCTGTTTTGTCGGTTGGTATTTCGGTCATATTCCATTCTCCAATTATATAGCGTGGCTATATATAGTCTGACAAAGCAGTAATACTATCCTATATAAACCTATCTCATTTCTATCTCAAAAGACTAGGCCCCAGACTGAAAACCTCTAGCTCTGTGAGTGCACGAATACTTCCGATGCAGAAAGACTTTAAAAGACGCACTTGACATTGGCACAGCACCCCATGACCTGAATAAATAAGGTGAGCTTCGAGTGAAACGGACCTACGGTATTTGCGTCCTATTGATAGCGGTGTTTCTCTTAACCCCAGTTATTAGTCTCACAACTGTATCACCCATTATTGCACAACAGAATCCGATCGAAGTTACGGACGTTGTGGTCCCCGATGAAGTTGCCCAAGCAGCCCATGGTCAAGTGCAAGCAATTGTCCATAATCGCGAAAACATTACTTTAGACGGCTGGGCAAGATTCTCGGATGATTTAGGAGAAATCATCAGTGAGGATCCTTTAGATCCCTATGATGAGTTTCTTAATTTCACAATTGGTCCTTTTGAAGACTTACCTATTGTCTTTGGTTATTCGGTTGCAGACAACGCCACCATAGGAACGCATATCGCTACATTCGAAGTCAATGTAGGCACATTTTCATTTCTTTTTGAACAGTACGAGATCTCAGTTGTTTCAGCAGTCAGAATACTCTCCATTGTTCCAGGACAGGTCGCTCAACAGAACCAACTAGGCTCGCTTGTGGTATTCCTTGAAAATCGGGTAACACAAACCATCACAGTCCGTTTAGAGGCCTTTGGACCTAAATTCGCGAACAGTTCCGAAGAATACATACTCTCACCTGGACAAAACACTGTTGTACTTCCCCTCATGAATAATATGAGTCACGTCTACGATTTTGGAATGTTTCTTGTCAATGTCTCACTGTATTATTTGGATGAGCGCGTGGACAGCCAAGAAATTTTAGTTCCAGTGGATATGACTTTCATTAACAAGCTGTTAACTGTGATCTTACCGGTGGTTATATTCATCCTTATTGTAGTCTTCTATGCTTACCGAAAGCGACAAAGAATGCGGATGGCTGCTTCAAGCGAATAGCGTTAAGAGAAAGATAATCCCTCACTACTATGTTATTCGTCAGAAGTGATGAAACTATGACTCAGGTGCCTGATAGGTGGGAGAAGCTTCAACAAGAAATTCTTGTTTGCCAAAGATGTCCTCTTGCTCAATCACGAACTCAAGCAGTCCCCGGAGTAGGTCCACCAACTGCTCGTCTTGTAATAATTGGAGAAGCTCCAGGCTATAGGGAAGATGTCCAAGGAGAGCCCTTTGTAGGCTCAGCAGGTAAACTATTAACTAAACTGCTTGAACAGGCAGGGATCAAACGCGAATCGGTCTTCATCACAAATGTCGTAAAATGTCGTCCACCCGAAAACCGCCAGCCTACCCAAGGTGAACGAAAGTTGTGTCACTCTTATCTAATTCGACAACTAGAGCACATCCAACCAAAAGTCATTGCCCTTGTGGGTCGAGTTCCAACAGAAACCTTGCTAGAAACACGGGGTGGTATGGGAGCATTACATGGGAAAACCTTTGAACAGAACGGGCGTACTTTTTTTATTATGTACCATCCTGCTGCGGGTCTCTACAATCAGACTCTTGTTCCCGTCATGGAGGAAGACATGCGCAACCTGAAAAAACTCCTTGAGAAGACAACTGATTCTGGAGAACAACATGAGAAAGGACAACTTCCTTTAAGTGACTTTTTTTCAAATCAAAAATAATGAAATGTCTAGGATCGGTTGTTATTCTTCATCCCTAAGTGATGCTTCGAGGGCGGCTCGCCGACGTGTGAGAAAAGATTGCAATTCACCTTGCATTTGGGCCCGGATACCCAGTCCACCTGTTGCAGCCATTGGTGATGTGGGAGTTTGCGGTGGAGGTGCAGCCATACCAGGAGCTATAGCAGGAGCGCCTGGACTTGGAGGTGGTGCAATCCCAGGACCGGGTGGAGCAGAAGCTGGCGGAGTAGGAGCGTCTGCAATGGTAGCTGGAGCTGAAGGAGCACGGGCTCCACCCATTTTGAGTAACGTATCGACTTGGGTTTCCACCCTGGATAGTCGGGTGCGCATTTCATTAAGCTGTTTTTCGAGAGAACCGACACCATTAAGGAATATCGTCGCCACCCGTTCGAGAACTTGGGCGAGTTCTTCGATTTTTTTGGCAGCATCCTTTTCTTCTGCTATAAAATCAAAGCCACCGAGTGCCATTCTCTATCGAACTCACCTTAGATACATCAGTTTAAAACCTTGTGGGCTGACCGGCTGCCCTTAGCAGTTTTTACGGAAAACCAACGATAAATTTCTTCTTGTTACATTGTTAGATAGGAACACCGAAGATGATTTTTTCTCAGATATATCCGCGACTAGTTGCCTGGACATTAAATCTTCTCCATCGTCGTATTAGTCGAGTGTTTATCGTTGAGCTCAAAGGATTAAAGGTTCAAATTTGTCCGCACGTTTTTAACCCATTGACTAGTCGAACAACGAAATTTTTCATTCGACATATGCAGATTCATCCTTCATCACGTGTTTTAGAAATAGGAACTGGTACAGGTGCAATTGCAGCAGTGGCAGCTCAAGCAGGATGCTACGTGACTGCCACAGATATCAATCCATATGCGGTCCAATGTGCACAAACAACAATGAGATTGAATAACCTCCAGAATCGCGTATCAGTGCTGTCAGGTGACCTTTTTGAGCCAGTGCAAAACCAGACTTTTGATGTGATTTTATTTAATCCGCCTTACTTTGCCAGTAAAGCTTCAAGTTGGATTGCACAGGCTTGGTTTGCAGGACCGCAGTTTGAGTTAATTGCCAGGTTCCTCTCCGGAGCGCACCAGGTTCTTGCTAAAGGTGGGCAAATTCAGATTTTATTTAGTTCAGCTACTGTGCTTCCCACGATTTTGCAGATGATTCGAAAAGAAGGATATGACATTCAGGTTGTTGCTCAAGGTCGATTATTGGGATTGTTAGAAACTGTGTATTTATTCCAGCTTCTCTGATTGACCCCTCAATTTTCTCAGGAACTTCCCCCAAGGTAGAAAGAAGAGTCCAATCAACCCAATGCCAATAATGAGGTAAAGTGTATCCATCAACGGATTCCCTGCTCCACCGAAAACGGCAAACAATATATCATAGAAGAAGATGGCACCAATAGTAATTAGGAGCGCCAATGCGACCTTGCCTAAGAAACAGTAGAGAATAGCTTTCCAAAGGGGGTATTTGGTGGCTCCAAGAGTAATGAGGAGAAGATCATCGGGGAGAGGTGTAGCGGCGTAAACAAAAATGAAAAGACCCCCATAACCACTTTCAATCTGTCTTCGCATTGACAGCATTTTTTGTCCAGTAGTTGACTCTTCCAAGCTTTGAGTTTGTGTACGACCTAGGAGCCAGGAAGTGGTTTCACCGATAGCAGCCCCTGCTCCAACAACGAGTCCGAGTATTAGTCCATCAACGATGCTGAAATTTGTCCAATTAAAGATGACGAGGAGAAGGACGAAAAGATACGGAACCGGAAAAATAACTGTGAAATTGCCAAAGATGCTAATGAGAAATACACCAATATAGATTCCAAGGGGTCCGAAAACGAGGAGTGACCACTGGATAATGGCATTCATAATGTCAATAACAGACAGACCAATGAGAATAGGGATAACCAGGAGAACTACGAAGAAGGTGACAAACACTAGAAACCGGGCAGTCCGTTTAATATCATCGCGTTGGATTTTTGCTTGCCAAACCTGACTGAAGGCTAAATCTTTCCCTCGGAAGACTTTCCCGAGACCCCAAATAAAAAGGACAAGCGCCGGAATCAAATAGCCTAACCCAGCAATGAGAAATGATTGAGCGAGATTGGGAGACAAAAATAGGGGAAGAAAAGCTAGAACCAAAAGGATTATGCCAACAAGGAAGAATGCCCCACTACCAATAGTAAGGAAGAATTTTGCATCTCCAGCGCGCTCTTCAATTGCCTGTACATCTTCTTTTTGGGGTTGTGACGCATTAGACACGAATGCCACTCTCAGTCAAAGACCGCTTCAAACAAATTCCAGAGATGTTTTGACTGGTTATCTCCTTGAACTGCCTAATTAAAAATTGGATGGTTAGAAAACAAGATTTCTGAGGGCTTTAATTATCTCGTAATGAGGGTGGAGGTACGTTCTACATTTCGAAGACCACGAATGCGTTCAACAAGAACATAAAGAGCTTCCATAGACTCAGATTCTACTGATGCAATAATATCCCAAGAGCCAAGGGTTGTCCTAGCCTCTTTCACCTGTTTGAATTCTTTCAAACTCTCAAGAATATCGAATTCTCGTCCGGATTTAGCTAAGATGAGAACATACGCAAGAACAACAGCCACTCCGAGTCACCGAAAGTGACGGACAACTTTTGAGCCTTTAAGTCTTTTTCTCCTTTCCAGAGTCGAGAGCACGGAATGCCAGCTTGTGAGGGGTTCGCGCTTCAGTGTTTGAGGGAACATCCTCGGAGAGAATAGTACCTGGAAGCACAACTGAGTTGACGCCAATTTTTACTCCAGGATAAACCGAGACATTGGGGCTCAAGATCGCATTATCACCAATGACAGCGCCATATTTGATGCGAGGAACGGTCTCAGGCTTTCCCTTTATTACGGTTGTAATGGATTTACCAGTAACAGGTCGATTAACTAGTTGTGCTCCTGCACCAATGTCCACGTTATGTCCTACTACACTGTCACCAACAAAGCATAAGCGTCCAATTTTGGTTTCACTGTAAATGAGGCTTTCTTTAATTTCAACTCCAAAACCGACAAGGACATTTGAGCCCAGTGCAGTATATTCTCGGACCAAGACGTTGTTTCCGATGTAGGAATTGGGTCCAATGTATGTAGGTCCACGAATGGTCGTATGAGGGCGGACTACAACACCTTCAGAAATATGTACAGATCCCTCGATTCGGGTGGGTTGTTGGATGTCAGCGGATTTTGCAATGAATGAACCCTTTCCTGTTAGCACTTTGTCCAACACGAACCTATTTGCCCGGATCAAGTCCCAAGGGTGGGTAATTTCCACCCAATCTCGTTCCCATACTGAGCCATACACGGCTTTGCCATTGTCAATAAGGTGTTGAAGAGCAGAGGGTAGATCTTTGGTTTCTTCGAGGAGTTCAAAAATGTGGGGTTGGAATACATAAATTCCTGCAACTGCATAGCGGCTTTGAATGTCTTCAGGCTGAGGCTTTTCGACTAACCGTTTCATTCGGGCACGTTCGTCAATGACAGCAATTCCATAGAACTGGGGTGTATTGGTAAGTGTAAGGCTTACTACTGCTTCGGCATCGAGTTCTTTGTAATGCTTTTGAGCTCGTCGAAACATTTTGGGGTCACCCAAGATATCCGCATTAACAACAAAGAAGGCATTTTCTCCCTGTAATTCATCCTTGGCAACAAGTATTGACCCAGCAACTCCACGGGGTTCTTCCTGAACTACATAATCAATTTTGACACCAAGGTGATGCCCGCGTCCTAAGACATCGCGAATTTGATCACCGCGATAGCCAATAGAGACGATGATATCACGGATTCCTGCTGACCGCATGTCCTCGATTATCCACTGGATGATTGGTTTTCCCCCAATATCTAGTAAGGGTTTGGGGGTTGTATCAACAAGTGGCCACAAACGTAAACTTTCGCTACCTGCAAGAAGGAGTGCGCGCATTGAAATGACCCCTTAACGTGGTGAATGCCGTTTAGCAAACTCATTAATCTTTTTGCTTGGGTACTCGTGGAAGAATTTTCACCGAAAATTTCTCCTCGATTTTCCGACTTCGACCACCTACACCCGTGTAATCACATTTGATGATTCCTTCAAGGTTACCGACTTTAGTTGCAATGAGAAAGAGAGGGAATTGAACATGTTGTTGTGGGTGTAAGGTGACAATGCGTTTTTGCAGTGTTCCTGTTTTGAGTAAAAGATGAGGTGGAAGTGTAATTGTGATAACAACATCTGATGCGTCGCCATGGCTGTCATTTTCCACTCGTAAAAGCAATTCAAATTCTTCTTGTGATTGAGGTGTGGAGGTGGGCTCAGCCGTGACATTGAGCCGTGGTTTTGCTGCTATAATCTTTAATGGGACAGTGTTAGATTTCATTACAAACCGCTGGTGTTCGGCTTGTAACAAGATTGTTAAAGGTCCCACATCAAATTCACCAGGTAACCGGGGTTCAATGGCGAAGGAAAGTTTGTATTTACGTTGAGCTTTTTCAGGTATTTCTGTTTCTTGAAGGCAAGCAATATTTGAGGGTAGATTCAATGTTGTTTCAATTACTTGGACAGGAATTGGGAAAGAGAATGCTACTTGTCCAGTAACTCGTTCCTTAATTTTCACTTCCTCTTTTCCAAGAACAAGTTTGAGCGTTGTTTTCATTGTGTCGTTATAGAGGGCGAGGAGGTTTGAAATGACTAGTTTCACATTTTCTGATTCGTCAAATCGGTTAGGAAGTGTGTGATCATCAGGAACTGTGTTTCCTTCGATAAAGCGGTCAACGAAAGCGGAAGCCACTTGGTAGACAGGCAGAGTTGCTTTTTTACGACCTAGTCGTTTTTCCATTTTGAAGGCTTCACGGTGGCTTTCTCTCGCTTTGGACAAATCATTTCCAGCAATATGAATAATGGTTTGCACCGCGAATGCGCGAAGAAGTAATTGATTATCCTTCTTTCGAGTACCAATTCGCGTGACCTGAGTAAGGGCTCCCGCGGCAGCTTCAAAATCAGTGGCAGCAATTGCTGCATCAACAGCAGAGAACAGCGCATCGGTTTCACGGTCTGCATCATTTACAGCTAAATAAAACTGAGCAGCTTGGATAAAAGCGTCATACGCCCGTGAATAATTAGGAACCTTAAGAAAGTCGCGTCCTGCGGCGGTCCATTCATCTGCCGCCTTTTGTTCATTCCCACGGTCCTGGTGTTCACGAGCCCGTTTTTCATGCTTTGCTGCTGATTTTGCTGGGTTTCCGCGGAGAAAGGACATAATGCGGCATGTTCTTGTGACCTTTCTAAAATTTATTTCGGGTCAGGCAAAATTATCATTGATCGACAAGCATTAGGCGATTTTGATGGAAATGCCCTGCTTAGGAATTTGGAAAGAAAGTCCACTGGTTTTGACGAACTTTTGGAAAAGCTCAGGTTCTTCGGTATGGATCGGAATAACTAGGCTGGGCTGAATCTCTTCGAGGGTTTGTCGGATATCGATTGGGTGTGCATGCCCTGAACAGTGGGCTGTATACATTGCTAACCCAGAAAGTGCCAGCCAGTTGAGGAGTTTGTCGAAACTGATTTCACTTTCTTCATTAAATGGCTCAGAGGCACTTAAGATGTAGATACCAGATGCGGGCGGTTTAATTCGTTGTATGGTGCTGATGCTGCCGAAACTGCTACAGAAGACAAATCGTTGGGGGTGTTTGTGCAATTCTTTCGCAGTAACAGCCTGTTCTTCGAATTTTTTGACTTTCGGTACGGCTTCTCTAAGTAATCGTTCATATTTTGAAATTCGTTTCTTCTCTGAGTCAAACCACCGGATTTGTGAATTATCAATAACATTTGGTGTTTGTAGATCCCTGCACTGGTTGATAGCATAAAGAATCCACATCCGACGCGGTTCGATAATTAATTCCCGATCATTTTCCGTAGCAACGTTTTGGACCGTTCTAAACCGGTCAAAATCGGCTTCAGAAAAGTCAGCGATAGTTAGGCTTTTGCATTCTTTGATTATGATTGAAAGCTTTTTTTGGACCTCTTGTTCAGTCGCTATCTCCGCTTTTGCAATGTTAGTTCCTTCGCACAATACAACATCAGGTTCCCCGGACTTTTGTACGGCATTTACAAAATCTTGGGTTAATTGTGGGCGAGTTCCGTGCCGTCGAAAATCACCTGTGTACACGATGCTGGCTTCAGAACAGTGAATGATAAAACCATAAGCTGCAGGAATACTGTGATCTACATGAATCGGATACGCTTCCACGTTGCCTATCTTGATCCTCTCACCGGTGCGAAAGGTTTTGATTTTAAGGCCCTCGATGTCAGTATCGAAGACCTTCCTTGCGCCTTGTAATCGGGCGTCAAATATCCGTCGTGTGCATTCTCCCATGTGAATCGGAATACTACGGTTTAGTAGTGGGATATAGCCGCTATGATCGGTGTGGGCATGAGATAGGAGAACGGCATCGATATCAGATGCGGGTTGCTTTTTCTTTCCAGGTTGATCATAGAGGTTAGCAATATTTGGTGTTGCGCTGATTTGAATGAGTTCCTCAAGAGAGTTGGGGGATACGGGAAAATCGTAGTACTCCCGCATGGTTTCAAAAGATTTCCCAAAGTCGAGGAAGAATCGCACTTCATGTCCTTTATCTTCGACTAGGATTTTGTTCGCGCCTATTTCGCCAGCGCCGCCATAAACCGTAATGGTTACTGTCATGCTGTATACTCCACCAATTGCTTATTATGGGTGTTTAGGTCGTCTTGTTTTGGGAACAAAGCTGTGGAGGATCCCGTGAGACAGGCTTCCACAGCCTAAGATATCCTCTTTGTGGTAGACGATTACATAGCCTCTTTGTTTGTTTTCATAAATAATGGATTCGCCTTGCATCCATTCTTGAGCCTGCTCATCTGTCAAATGGATGATCTGTTTTGTAGCATATTGACCAAGAAGCATGGCGCCATCCATTGTTAAGCGAACCGCGCGGGGAGAATACTCTCCCACATACAGCCCTGATGAGCCAGTGTATGGAACAGCGGGGAGAAGTGCGCCCGCCACCTCACCAATTAGGCGAATGCGTTTTTTCCCAGACTGAAGCAATCGATAGCCTTCGATTTTTGGAATGCCAAATTGAGCAAAAAGCAGATCCCAAACATGTAATTCCCATTCTTCGTCAATTATTAGCGGCGAGAATTTCGAGTTGCGCATTAGTTTTCCTTCCTGATGAGAGCAATGAAAAAGCCGTCCGTGTCATTTTCATGGGGATAAACGCGAAGGCAGTTATGAAGGGCTTCAAAGTATTGCGCATCCTCCCAATGAGTCAGTCCGGGGTGACTCTTTATACCAGTAATTTTTGGATGAACAATACTAGCCTCTGGTGAATGACTGAGTAAATGATGAATGACCGCTTCATTTTCTTCGGGGTGTAGACTGCAGGTAGAATATACCAGGTAACCGCTGGGCTTAAGCAACCGGAATCCAGATGTAATGAGGCCTTTTTGGAGAGTTTGAATGCCTTTAATTCGTTGGAAATCTTTGATGCGAAATTGGTGAGGCTTACTGCGAAGAAGACCTGAAGCGGTGCAGGGTGCGTCGATGAGTACACGATCGAATTTGAGAGGTATCCGAGTTGATAGATGGCGTCCGTCTTCACAGAGTACGAGTGAATTGATTATTCCGCAGAGTTGGAGGTTATGTCCAAGACTTGTAATGCGACGGAACACCCGATCATTCGCTATTATTGCCCCTTGGTTATTCATCATTTGAGCCAGTTGAGTGGTTTTGGATCCAGGAGCCGCACAAAGATCTAACACGAGATGGTGAGGTTCAGGACTGAGGGCTAATGGCGGAAGCATGCTTCCTCCTTCTTGGATGTAATAATAGCCCAGTGAATATTCTCTGGTAAAAGGGAGTTGTTTGTGATTACCAGAGACACGGAAGCCTGCAGAATACCAAGGTAATGGAGTAGTAGAAATGCTAAGGTCTTTCAATCGGTGTAATCCTGACTGGATGTCGATTTTTATTGAGTTAATTCGGATGAAATGAGCGAGAGGCTGGTTGATGCTTTCAATGAAGCGGTCGTATTCGTCAGCTAAAAGGACTTGAAAGCGTTTCTTAAAGATAGGTGGTATAGCCTCTTCCTTTATCATGATTTG
This sequence comes from Promethearchaeota archaeon, assembly GCA_048937435.1. Classification (GTDB taxonomy): domain Archaea; phylum Asgardarchaeota; class Hermodarchaeia; order Hermodarchaeales; family Hermodarchaeaceae; genus Hermodarchaeum. Next base: position 15,050 of record JBHLNC010000011.1, read on the forward strand.
TAATGCTTCCTTAATTTTCTGAGCGTGATAGGGGAGTGCCTATCCGTGCTCGCTGAATTTTCCAGGTGTCAGTGACTCGGGTATCGTCGATGATGTAGTAGTGGTCAAACAGATTGGTTGTGAGACAAGAATGGTTGGGTATAATTCGAATAAGATCTCCAGGCGTGAAAGAAGAATGGGAAGACCGATTGGCAAACTGAATTTTCCCATGCACGTGAGACAAACTAACAATCTTTGCTTGTGCTGGGGTCTCATTGTGAATTGATGTGAGAACAACGCCATATCCCTGATTGGGATCAATGTGAGAAGCTCCAAGATCTCGGGATAAGGTTGAAGCCCCCGCGTCGATTACAATATAATCGGATTGAACACTTACTACGCTCGCCAGAACCGAAAGGGCACAGTCTGAGAGTTCACAGACGCCAAGCATAACCTGAGTGTTATCGAAGAATACGTAGTTACCTGGGCGAATCTCGGTTATCCCTTCCTGAAATCGATCAGTTATTGTTGCTGTTGGTGTTGCGCCTATCGAAACGGTGTTAGGTTCAAGTCCTTCAGCCTGGAGTCGTTTTGCAAATTGCATCATAATATTTTGCTCTTCCTCTGCAATAGAGCTCAATTCTGCACGAGATTTCGAATAGTAGGCATGTCCAGCATGCGTTAGAATCCCCCCAAAGGTGAGATGAGACGCATCATAGATTTGCTGGGCTAGAGCAATTGAAGCCTGTTGCATAGGATCAATGCCACACCGAGGATATCCTGAGTTCACTTTTAGCAAGACATTCATTGTTTGATCTGCGACGATGCATTCGGCTTCAAGCGCAGTTACTATGGAAGGATGATCAACCAACACGTTCAGCGATGCGCGTTGAGCCAATTTCAAGGCGTGTGGAATTTTATTTGGTACTAGTGGGAAGGCTAGCGTGAGATCAGAAAACCCGGCATTGATGAACGCTTCTGCTTCTCCTGAAGTCGATACGGTAATTCCCTGAGCACCGTATTCAGTTTGGAGATTGGCAATCTCGATACATTTGTGAGTTTTAATATGTGGACGAAGAGCTACTCGACTCTTACGAGCCTTATCAGCCATCGATGCTACATTACGAACTAGCTTGTCCTTCTCGATGAGTAGTACAGGGGTGATTAAGTCATCGATATTCAATATGAACCTACCTCAGAAAATCGCTTCTTGCTAGGCTTTGTTGAAAGATGAAG